>JAUXEQ010000208.1 GCA_030620455.1 bacterium
ATTTCTTAGAAAAAAGTTCAGATTTAGTACCTATTATAATGGAATTCTTAGTTGCATTGATTTTCAGAACATACATAGGCTGTTTGTAACCACCTCCTAATCCCTCTCTCTGTCCTATAGTATAAAAGGCAATGCCTTCATGCATATTTAGCAAATTACCTGATGAATCGTATAATTTCCCTGGAAGTATGGAGGAAGGAGCATATTTGCTCATGAAAACCTGAAAATCTTTTGAGTTTACAAAACAGATCTCTCTACTTTCCAATGTAGAATTAATTGGAAGCGAATGTTCCTGCGCAAGTTCATGTACTTCATCTTTTGTTAAATTTCCGAGTGGAAAAATTGTCCTTTTAAGTTCATCTTGAGTTAAGCAATATAGGAAATAACTTTGATCTCTCGATGTATCAACTCCTGTGCGTAAATAATAATTACCGTCATTGAAGTTTTCAATTCCAGCATAATGCCCTGTTATAACATGATTAATATTCATTTTATCGGCTATTTCTATAAGAAATTTCCATTTGATTTTTGGATTGCAAATAATACAAGGATTCGGTGTCCGTCCTCGAGCATATTCGCGGTAGAAATCATTAACTACTTCATTCTTAAATACTTCCGAAACATCCACATCGATATGTTGAATTCCTAATTTGTTACAAATCTTTTTAGCGTTTTGAACTGCATTATCCATAAATGGAGGATTTTTATTGAACTGCCATAGCCGAAAAGTAATCCCAATAACATTAAAGCCTTTATTAAGCATCATTAACGCTGCCACCGAACTATCAACCCCACCTGACATCGCTACAAGACAAGTTTTATTATAAGTATTCATAGTTATTTCCCCGGGAAAAAATATTCAACAATTAAAGCCCCTATGCCGAGTAACATAGATATTTTCAAAAACATCTGACTCTTTGCAACATAACCTTGAATACCTAAAACTCCTGCAATGCCAGTACCGAGGAATGGCAATAAAGCAGCGAGCTGATAATAATCTCCGAAGACTCTAAACATGTATGGGATTTCAATGAAAAGCATAGTTAAAACACATCCGATAAAACCAAAAACCGCTGCCTTTTTGGGATTTGTGACAATAGGTAATGTTTTCCTATTATCTTCTTCATCACCCAATCGATCTTCGATGTCTTTGAAAATTTCTCGAGCAAAATGTAACCCAAATGCAATTATTGCTGCCCAGATTGTTTTAGAACTTACGCAATCACCCGGTATTGCTCCGTAAATTAGCGTAATACCTCCAGCAAAGGCAACGATGAAATTTCCAATAATCGGTGTGCGAGAAAGAAAGGCTGAATACGCAAAAAGAAAGATCGATAGCATTAAAGCGATAATGAAATTCGATAATCCAACATGCCAAGAAATATAAATTCCTATTAAAATTAGAATTAACCCAACCCAAAACGCTAAGCTCCTTGAAATAATTCCTAAGGGAATCGGTCTTGCCGGATGGTTAATTAAATCGGTTTTGAAGTCAAAAAAGTCGTTTATAGCGTTTTCACCAGCAAGCACTAGTCCTGCCGAGATAGCTGCGATAATAAGCATTCGATCCAAAAAACCAGAGAGCAAACCTCCTACAATAACCGCCACAATGGCTATTAGCACATTTAAAGGTCTTGTGAGTGATATAAGAGCCGAAATTATTACAAAAAATTTTTTCATTCGTTAGAGATTGAAACGGAATTTCAAGTAATCACCATCTTGAATTATGTAGTCCTTCCCCTCAGCTCTAAAAAGCGATTGCGAACGGGCGTTCTCGTAACCACCAGCTTCTACAAATTTGTCCCACCGGATTACCTCAGCCCGAATAAAACCGCGCTGCATATCTGTATGTATCTTTCCTGCTGCCATTAAAGCATTCGTGCCGCTTTGAATACACCATGCATGGGATTCATTTCTATTGCTGGTGAAGAAAGTTATTAAATTCATTGAATCTATGAGAGATTTCAAAACCATCTCTCTTGAATTCTGCTCAGGTAATCCCAATTCTCTTCTAAATGCAATGGCATCTTCTGTATTTAATTCTTCCAATTCTGCTTCTAAGCCAACCGCAACTTGAATAACCTTGCACTGCAAGCATGAAGAAATCTTATCTAATATAGATTCTGAGAATAATTCCTCGCAGTTAAGAAGAGCTAACCAAAATTTTGCTGTAATCAGTCCTTGATTCAGAGTAAATTTCAATTCATCTTCGCTGAGTTCGAGGTTATCGATCGGTTGCTGCGACTCAAGAACAGAAACAAACTTCGATAGCTCCAAAAGTTCCTTCTCCATTAATTGCTTCTCTTCTCGAGAATGTCCTTTTTTAATTGCTCGCTCTAATGTTGTCGATCTTGTTTTAATTGCATTACTGTCGAATAATATAAAGGCATCTTTTACTCTTTTTGCATCGACGACAGGAACCGGATTCCCAAAACCTCTATCAAATCCTCTGAGTACAATTATAACTCCATCCGAACCTTGGAGCTGCGAATATATTGAGCCACCTTTTATTATATTGCCTATTGTATCATCGAGCTCCAATTCAAAGTGCTTTATTCTCTTAGAATTCGAAAACCGTGCTATATCCTCAAGTCTTGCATCTGGAACGGGAACAGTGGAAAGTGTTTCATGTCCAATATGTCCACTTGAAAGATATCTCCATACCATACTTCTTCCACATTGTGGCAATCCTGTAACAGCAATTTTCATTGGAATTCCTTTTCTTAATCTATTCAGGATCAATAAACTAATACCCAAATATTACAAATTCTATTCTTCTCAAACATGTTTATGAATTAAACATAATAATAATTTATATCTTCAATTTATAAATCTATCGAATACAATTTTGATATAAACATCACTCTGATTTAAGGATGCCTTATTTCCCTTTTTAGTTGAATCGGAAAGAGAACAATTAATAATACATTCAGCTATTCATTCGAAGTGTACTTCAATAAACTCATCAGTGTATTAATAACATCCGAAGGATCTCTCAATGGCGCAGGGATTATCCTAACAACTTCACCGTTCTGATTTATAATAACATGTTGTGGAACCTCGGAAATATCAAAATGTTTAAATAGACAATCATCCTTATCCCAGCATATTGTATACCTTAAATTTGTTGATTCCGCAATTTTTTGAATTTTTCCCTTTGAGTCTTTCCCCCTGGTAACAGCGTAACACGATACACCGTATTTTTTTGCCCAGTTTGCAATCTGATTAAGCAGCGAGAATTGTTCAATGCATTTCTTACATTCCGAATCCCAAAAACAAATTACTATAATAGAACCTTTTAACTGATCCGCTCCTATTTCACTGCCATCAAGAGTGATTAGTGTAAAAGAATCGGGCAAAGAGGGACAAATCTTGGGATATTTGTCCTTAAGCATCGATACAGCTTGCTCTACAGGCAATCCTGTGATTTTCTCAATAAATCTTTTCGAAATCGAATCGTTAGTTATTACATGAAAAGTCAATGCATCCTTTTCCGCATTAGTAATATCACCAAGTTTGAAATACGCCTCAGACCTTTTCCAAGTGAAAAAGCTCCTATATATATCGGTTCGACTTACCTCAGAAATCTTAGAAAAAGCGAGATTGCAAAGCTCTATAACAGTTTTAGGCTCTAATTTATTCTCGAGGAAATTA
>JAUXEQ010000212.1 GCA_030620455.1 bacterium
ATTAAAAACAGATTCCAACAATTAGAGCAAAAACTTCATTCTACAGGAGATGATGTATTAGAAAAGATAGAGAAAATGGAGAATCAAATAACCGAATTAAAAAAAATATCCGACCACATTTCTAATAAACGGATAAAGAATGAAGCTGAACTATTACTTAATAATGCCACACTTTTTAACGACTCAAAGATAATAGTATCGATAATCGATGCGAAGAACAAAGAGGAAATTCAAGCCGCAATGAAATTCTTTGAAAATAAAATCGAATCTGGCGTTATTTTCCTTAGTGCAGCATTTGGAAATGAGAAGGTTGCGTTTATGTGCCGTATCACTGATGATATTATTAACAATAAAGGACTTAATGCAGGTGATCTCGTTAAACTCGCAGCTAAAATCACAGGTGGTGGAGGTGGAGGAAGACCGGATTTCGCTCAAGCAGGTGGTAAAGATATATCAAAAATAAATCAAGCTGTCAACACTGTTAGGAAAAAAATTGAAAATATATTTAATAACTGAGAGGTGAGCTATGCAAAGGATTACCCTTTTTGTATGCGTAATAATTTTACTTGCATCTCTGGCATTTCCTCAGGGAGGTATTGTCGAATGCTGGACAAACGAAGCACAAAAATCCAAAACCACTGTTCAGAAAGTTACTGTTTTCCGAGATAGAGCAATGGTTGAAAGATCCGGAAGAGTTCAAATACCTGAGGGTGATGGTAAAATCTTTGTAGCTTATCTTCCACAAAATATCGATAAAAATTCAATTCGGGCGAGTGCAAAGGCAAATGTTAAACTAAAACTTAGCAGTCTTGAAATTCATTTTGTTAAGCATACTCCGGAATCGATAAAGGCAATTAAAGATTCAATTCAGGAAATCGACGATCGTCTTGCAGAACTTAGAATTCAGGAAGAGGGATTGAAAATTCGAGACAAATTCCTTCTATCTGTGGCGAATCTGGGTGGTTCAGTGCCTAATGATAAGCATCTGATTATCATTCCAGAAAATCTCAAATCGACTTCTGAATTCCTGAAAACCGAATTGACAAGCAAAGCTGAAGAACAAACGAGCATCAGCGTCGAAAGACGAGAACTCAATAAAAAACGCAGAGAACTTAATGAGAGACTTATGAATTTAACAGGTGGGAAAGCTGGACGAGGTTATAGGGTCGAGATACCATATAAATCCAAAACAGCAGGCACAGCAGAAGTTGAAATAAAGTATATTACATATAATACAGTGTGGTTTCCAAAGTACGACGCTCGATACAATGAGGAAAGCGGAAAAGTTGAGCTTTCATATTACGGTGTTGTCAAACAGAGCACAGGAGAAGATTGGGATAACATAGATTTAGTTCTCTCTACTGCTCAACCGCACCTCGGTCTCGATCCTCCTTTTCTTAGCACGTGGTATTTAAGAATTTACGCACCGCGACCATCACAAGCATACGGGGTTGCAAGAGGAAAAGGACTAGCCCGAGAATCTACTTTAGAGGTATCAGATGCGGAAAGATTCGAAGGTCTCGATGAAATCGCTGAATTCGAAACTGCTCGAGCCGTTGTTTCGGGGGAACAAGTCGTTTTCGAGGTTCAAGGAAAGCAGACAATCCCGGCAGATGGACAAAGCCATACAATTACCATAAGCGAACTTGAATTTAGCGCAGAGAAAAAATTTATCACAGTACCTCGAAGAAACACTCGAGTTTTCATAATTGCAAAAACAACCAACAACTCTGACTATTTATTGCTTCCTGGGGACATATCAGTATTTCAAGGCTCAGAATTTCTTGGCACAAAATACCTAAAGTCGTCCATTGCTTACAATGAAAAATTCGAACTATCTCTTGGTTCGATTCAAACGATCAAGGTAAAATTCGAAAGAGTAAAGGAATACTCAAAGAAATCGGGCATAATTGGTCAGAACAAAAAAGACCTTTTTGAATATAAGATAACTTTAACCAGCAATTCACGCTCGAATGTTAATATCGAGATTCGCGATCATATTCCAGTTTCCACGCTGGACATAATTAAAGTTGAGGATGTAAAATTTAACCCAGAACCAGATTCTAAAAACAAACATTTCCAGGGTGAAGTTATTTGGAATATTCAACTCGCTCCCTCGGAGAAAAAGCAAATCAATACTAAATTTACAGTTAAATACCCAAAGGATAAAAATATAATGGGTATCTAACAGCAAGACATATAACATTCTAACATTATTTAATTAAAAAGGGCAAATTAATATTTCAGAATTAACCAAATATGAAAACCTTTGATCAACAAAAAATTTCCAATTTCATTATTTCAATACTGCTACCCTTTCTGGCATTCATTGCCGCAATAGAAAGAGGTTGTATGTATCGATCGACAAAAGAAATACTTGCATTGGTAATCTGGGGATTGGGAATTCTAATTTTCCTTGGGATCAAGAAAATAAACATACCTCCTAAAACATTCACGGTATGCTGGCTTTCGTTTTGGCTTTGGGGTATTCTGTCCATTCTAACTACTGTCTCTCCGGATAGCACAATCCGATGGATGTCCTCTACTGGAGCAATTGTTATTTTAGCTTTATTGACTTATGCAACTATTCAAGAGCCGCTTAAGTTATTTTACAGGTTTATGTTCATCGGTGCATTAATAATTGTGTTAATAGGTTATACCTTCCTGATAATTGCCAAAGCAGGATATATTACCGGTTCGCACATTATGCAGCTGCACTTTATTTCCACATTCTTTTGGAAGAATCCTGCAGGAAGTTACTTAGCTCTTTTTATTCCCATTGGTTTTGGATTAACATGTACGGAAAGTAATAAAGCCTGGAAAATATTCTATATAATCTTCACAATATTGGCATTTTCGGCGTTGCTTTTGACTCGATCACGAGGTGCAATGATCTCTCTATTTGCTGCCATAGTAATTAGCTCACCATTCCTCATAAAACAGGTTCTAAGAAACTGGTCAAAAATTGTACTTATTGTTGTAGTTGGATTTGCTTTATCGTCCACGATAATACCTCCATCATGGTTAGTGGCAAGATTTAAAAAACTTGAGGAGGTTTCTCAAGAACAAGCCGAAGATCCTATTCAGGAGAGAAAATTAATGCTGCGAATGGGATCTCGAATTATAGCAGACCGACCAATTCTTGGTGTTGGTGCAGGCGCATTCTTATCGGTATATCCATCCTATCTCGAAAATAGCCATTACCTTTCGAAGCATTTGCACAACCAGTATCTTCAATTTGCTGTCGAGGGTGGTTTGCCAATGGCGATCTTCTTCTTTGTTGCTCTTATTAGTTCGATATGGCTGATATTCCGAAAATCGAAACAAGAAAAGGATATTTTACTATGGTGCATCGGTGTTGGAACTCTTGCCTATGCCGTTCATATGACTCTAGATTTCAATTGGGAATTATGGGGAACATCGATACCGTTTGTCTTTTTTCTTATAGTGGGTCTTAGGAAATCATCGAGAGATTTCAGGATTAAATCTGGAAGTATAATTAAATATTCACTTATAATAATCTCAGTTATTGGAATTATAATAACCGGAATTATCTCTCAATCCACACTTTATTCCAACAGCAGCGAAATTCAGAG
>JAUXEQ010000138.1 GCA_030620455.1 bacterium
TCATCGGTAAAATTATATTTTTTCTTCATTGCCTTTCGAATTAAACCGTATTTAAATCCCTGCGGTGTTTGTGCTCGCCAAAGATTATTTCTGTCCACTGTTTCAATGATTTCATCGTTTTCCGTAACACGTTTGAGAGTATCGACTACAGGAATAGCGACAACCGCAGCGGAATGCTTTTCTGCTGATTTAGCACATTTATCGAAAATCTCGGGGGGACAAAATGGTCGAGCGCCGTCGTGAATTAAAATAATTTCATCAGGTGTAACTTTATTGTTAAAATACTCGATGCCTTTTCGAACTGAATCCGCTCGTTCCTCACCGCCAACAATAGTTTTAATAAACTTTTGTAGTCCATATTTTATTCCAAGTTCAGTATAGTTTTTAATATTACTTTCCGCCGAAACAATAATAAAACCTTTTGCGGTGCTCCTAACTACGTTAATAATTGCATGTGCGAGAATTGGTCGGTCGTGAATTTTGCAAAGTAATTTATCATCGTTTGGACCGAAACGTTTGCTGCTGCCTGCGGCGACTATAATTACATAATAGTTGAAGGAAGTCATAATTTATTTTTTATTGGGATTTTTTCCCTTTTTATTGTTGGCTGCGCTCGAGATCCATTTTTTTAAAAATTCTTTATCGGGATCAAATGTTTTCTTGAAATCGATTAGATTCATAACATGTATATCATCAGAATCTTCATACTTTATCGTAACCTGCTCTTTGAAATAATTTACATTGATAATATGAATTTTCTCGTTATCTGTGGTGTCAAACACATCCCCGACTTTGGGATATTTTTTCTCGACCTCGTCGTAAAAACTCATTTCATAAGCCAAACAGCACATAAGCCGTTCGCAAACACCAGAAATTTTGGATGGATTAACTGAAAGATTTTGCAAGCGAGCCATTTGAGTCGATATGGGCATGAATGATTTGAGGAACGTTGAGCAGCATAAAGGCAGACCGCATGGACCTAATCCGCCAAATTTTTTTGCTTCGTCTCTAACACCAATCTGACGAAGTTCAATTCGAGTGCGGTATATTGCTGCTAAATCTTTTACTAACTCTCTAAAGTCGATCCTTTCTCCAGCAGTGAAATAGATTGTTAGTTTGTTGCCATCAAACTGGTATTCTGCATCGATAAGTTTCATGGGGAGTCCACGGAACACAACAAGTTCCTCACATTTTTGTAACACTTCAGTTTCCTTTTCACGTATTTCTCTAATTGTGTTAATCTCATCTTCAGTGGCAATTCTTAAGATTTCCAGTGGATACTTGTGCTGTGAGCAACTCTTAAAATTGTCTTGAGAAATTTTTGAAAAAATTCTCCCCATATCGCGACCTCGTTCCGCTTGGACAAGAACCAATGTAAAGTGCTCTATAGGAAGATGATTCCTATCTATGTAATAGTCGATTCGCTTATTCTTAAACTCCACAACATAGTAGTCGGGATCGGGTGTTGAACTTTTAGATTTTTTTTTAAGGTTTCCATATGCCATATTAATCGCTCCCGTTTTCCTTTGACAGAGTCGGTTTTTTAACTGTGTCTTCGCTTTTTTCGGCAACATTTTCGATCGATTCAGTTAATTCTGGTTTCACAAGTTTGGAATCCTCTTGTTTCTCAGGTTCTTTGTCTTTTATCGTGCACGTAGATAGAGCAAGTTCGAGAACTTTTTTTCTCATAAGTGATTTCTTTAAATCCTCGATGCTCGAGGAATTTTGTTTCATACGTTCGATCGCCTGATTTGGGTCGATATTCTGTTCAGTAGAGAATTTTCTTATCTCATCATCCACTGCAGAATCGTCGACAGTGATTTTTTCGACTTCAGCGATCTTCTCTGCCAAAAACTCGAAGGCTATTTGCTGTTTGATGCTTTTCTCTATTTCAGTTTTGAGTTTTTCTATATGTTCCGCATCAATTTGCATATTTCCAAGTTGCTGAGATATGAATCTGTCGATGCGTATTTGAAGATATTTTTCAGGAACCTCAACAGGATTTGCTTCCACAATGGATTTTATCGCTAACTCTTCTAATAAGTTCTGATTTTCTCTCGACTTTTGAATTCGTATATAGTCTTCAATTTCTTTTCGAAAGTTTTGTTCGGTATAGTCTTCAGGTTTGCCAATTTCTTTGAAAAAATCTGGACCCAAAATAGGAATATTCTGCTCCATAACTTTGACGATTTCGATTTCGAACTTTCCGCTTCTCCCTCTGAATCTTCGGTCTGGAAAAGATTCAGGGAATTCTTTTTCAATTGAAATTTTATCTCCAATATTAGCATTTATAAGTTCTTGAAACTTCAAGGCATATTCCGGATCATCCAATGGAATCAAGACTCTAACGGGGTCTTCGTTCTCTCCGGAAAACATAACCTCGACGTAGTTATCCTCCTCAACCGCATGGGTTACGTCCTCGAGTTTAGTACTTCGGATTAAAAAATCCTGAATTTCATTATTAATTTCCTCGTCTGTAACCTCGATTACAGGTCTGTATAACGTGAAATCCTTGTAATTGTTGAGTTTAATTTCAGGAGGGATTTCTGTGTATATCTCGACGACAAAGTCTTTATTAAGTTCAATGGGATTAAATTTTGGATCCTCGGAGTAAAGAGTATTTTTCAGAAAATTGTTCTCTTCAACCGCTTTTTCAACAATTTCCTTGATTGCTTCTTCGGTAATTAGCTTTTTTATATCATCTCCGACACGGGCAATGATAATATTCCTTGGTGCTTTGCCCGGTCGAAATCCTGGTATTTGCATTTGGCTCGAGTATTTATTGAGAGCTTTGTCGAATCTACTTTTAACTTCATCAGAGTCGAGGATTCCTTTTACAATTGCGGTCGCTTCTGTCGGTCTCTCAATCTGGATTTCCATTTATCCTCCCGAAATATTAGATTTTGATTTTAACTATAAATACACTATAACAAGTACTATCTGTATAAAAAATCGACTTTATTATTTCATAACAGATTTTGCCGCTAATTGTCCACATGCACCCGAAACGTCTTGCCCTTTCGATTTCCTTATCGTAGCCACAATTGAATTGCTTAATAAATAACTCTGAAATCTTAGCATGTTTTTCTTTGATGTAGGCTTAAACGGCAAACCGTCCACAGTGTTAAGATTAATTAAGTTAACTTTAGCTGGTCTCCCTTTTATTAGTTTAACCACCTGATCTGCATGAATTAATGAATCGTTGACGTTTTCTATCATGACGTATTCGAATGTAACCCATCGATGCGAATATTTGGCATATTCATCTGTAAGATTGATCCAGGATGCGATAGGGTAACGTTTGTTTATGGGCATAAGTTTTGTTCTCAGTTTATCATCTGCAGCATTAAGAGAGATTGCCAGTTTTGGTTTTAGACCGGTTTGCATCAGAGTTTTTATTCCATCCGGGATTCCTATTGTCGATATCAAAACACGCCGATGTCCTATTCCGAACCCTGTATCAGATAACATAACTTTCAATGCTCTAATCACTTGCTCGAGATTATCGAGCGGTTCTCCCATACCCATTATTACAATGTTAGTAAGCTCGACACCACTTTCACGGATGTAATCCCGAGTCAAATATAGTTGACCTATTATTTCTGTGGATGATAGATTTCTATGGAAATCAAGGGTTCCAGTTGCACAAAATGCGCACTTAAATCTGCAACCCACCTGTGTTGAGATGCACGCTGTATTCCTATCATTTTCTAAATCGGGAATATAAACAGTTTCAGTCAGTTCATTGTCTTCAAGTTGCATAAGGAATTTAGTAGCACCGTCGTCTGATCGAGCTACTTCAATAATTTCCGGTAAAGTTATTCTACAATTTTCCTTAAGCCATGTTCTAAGCGTTCTTGGTATATCAGTCATTTTTTCCGGGTCGTGAATCGAATTAGAATACAGCCATTTGGATATTTGCTTCCCTCGGAATTTCTTGTGACCTAGTGCGACCAGAAGTTCACCAAGTTCCTCAGGTGGGATTCCCATTAGTTCCTTTTTTTCGTTATCAATTTCCATGACAATGATAAATAACTTTATGAAGTGCCAAATTCAAGTGAAATTTGGTTTGCGTTGGATTACTTTTGAATAAGACGGAATTGTATTACTGTATAAATAATTTGACAACACGGTATAGGGAGATGATATTTTCGTGTTATAATGAATATATTATGCGGGTATAGCTCAGATGGTAGAGCATCAGCTTCCCAAGCTGAGGGTCGCGGGTTCGAATCCCGTTGCCCGCTTTATTTAAGTGTATTTATAATATGCGGATGATATTAGTGATATTCTCAAATTAACCCCAATTCCACCGGAAGTAATAGATCTTTGATGAACGAATAGAAACAAAGCTTAATGAAGTACAAACAATGCTATTCGATAGAGTCGAGGATTTAACTTATGAAGATTTATTAAAACTCGAATAATTCATTGACGAAGCTACAAAAAAAGTTAATAATTATGATAGGCAATTTGAGTGTTATTATGATTGGAATAATGGAAAAGTATAGAGAAAGCTTCCAAAAAATACGTAGGGGCATTCCACCGTGTACGTCCAAAAAACAGGACAGACACTTGGGATCTGTCCTTACATGTGCGAGCAACGACAGAGAATGGGCAACAGATAACGAAGCGAGTTGTGTATTTGAAATAATAAAGAAGAAACACCGGACTTCAGTCCGCTGCGATCCATGGAGGTATGAAATGATAAACGCAATGAACAGACGGATATTGTCAAGAGACATTGAACAGGCGACTTCAGTCGTCTGCCGGAAGAAGAGCAGCATACTCAAGTATGCTGTCCAAATAATTGTATTGAGCCTTCTTTTTGTCGGATTGTGCCCAGCACAGACACAATTTGCCCTTGCCATAGGAGGAGCAGATGATGATTGGGACAATTCTGCTACCCTGACCTTTGACGGAGGGTATATTGTAACTGGCAAA
>JAUXEQ010000253.1 GCA_030620455.1 bacterium
AGGATGTATTGATGCCGAGGTCAGGATTCACTATGCGTTTAGGTGGCGAGGTATCACGAATAAACGATTACAAAGAAGATGAAATTCAACCAGCTGCAAATGCAAATTTTTCTGTATTCGCAGCTTTTCCAATTAAAACATTGTCTATATGGCTTAAAGCAACAGGTACGGGGTACATTGAACCAAAACTCCCCGACTTCTCCTTACGGTATCCACTCGGTGGTTGGACCAATCTAAGGGGTTATCGACAGGAGCAGTTTTATGGCGCCAAAATCGGCGTTCTAACTATCGAACCTCGATTGTTTTTCCAAAACAATGCATCGGTATTAGCCTTTTTGGATATCGGGGCTTTTTACAATGACGATGGATGGCAAGTAAAACCGGGATATGGCGTTGGATTTGAATTCGCACGACCTCCCGGTGCTATGTCTATCATCTACGGTCTTGGCGAGGATAGAAAGATATCGAAAGGTTTAATACACATTGGTCTTCGATTGGATATTTAGTTGGTACAATGAAGCATAAAATTAATATTACAATTAAACTAAGAATACTGAGGAGACTAAAGTAATGATGGTTTTCGCAACAGGGACATGCGGATTTATAGGGAGTCATATAGTTGACAATTTAATCGACAGGGGTTATTCCGTGGGTGCGCTGGCTCGCGGATGCAGCGATACACAATTCCTTTCTACAAAAGCCAAGCTATACAAGTTCAATACATTCAATCCGGAAGAAGTCTCCTCTGAACTCGCCGATATCGATTACTTTATTCATATCGCAGGACTAACCAAATCGGCCAGAAGTAAGTATTATTATACAATTAACAGTGAATTAGTTAATGTTTGGCTTAAAGCATGCCATAAATATTGCAAAAAGCTTAAGAAGTTTGTGTTAATAAGCTCGATTGCTGCACTGGGACCATCCGATATGCCACTAACAGAGGATACAACTCCCAATCCTACAACCGAATACGGCAAAAGCAAACTATTAGGCGAGAAATATGCCGAAAAGTTCATGGATAGAATGCCAATAACGATAATAAGACCTCCAGCCGTTTATGGACCTCGAGATAAAGATATCTTATCATACTTTAAATTAGCAAGTCGTGGCTTTCTTCCTATTCCTGGAAATCCTAAGTGTCAAGTATCATTCATACATGCTGTCGATCTTGCAAATGGGATTATTTTAGCTATGGAAAGCGACAAGAGCACATGTGAGACTTTCCTGATTAGCGATGGCACAATTCAAACAAGAGAGAGCTTTGCGCAAAAGCTTTCGGAAAATTTTGATAGAAAAACTTTCACCTTTCGCATACCGATTCCAATATTATGGTCTGTTGCTGCAAGCAATGAATTGATATCCAAAATTACTCACAAAGCTCCATTGCTATCCTTTGCAAAAGCCAGGGATTTAATCACCCCTTGGCCAGTAGACAGCTCGAAGATCACCAATATTCTGGGTTTTAAACCTCGATACAATCTCGATACGGGTCTCGCAGATACTGCAAGATGGTATCGTTCGATTGGTTGGTTAAAATGAAAAAATATACATATATAGGCGATGCAGTTATTATTGTATTGGTTTTGTCACTTGGCTTTTCACCCTATTGGTTCCGAGCGAAAAATGCAACAATAGACAAATTCATTATTGAAATGAACGGGGAAACATTTGCGGTAATTGATTGCGATGCCGATGCAACAATCGTTGTTCCTGCACAACTGGGACCTATAATTGTAGAAATCCATGATGACTCAGCATGGGTTAAAAGTTCAAGCTGCCCGTTGAAATACTGTGTCGAGATGGGTGCGATATCAAAACCACATCAAATCATTGCTTGCGTACCCAATAAGGTGTTAATCAAGGCAACTGGAAATGTGAAAAAAAGTAAGCTCGATGCAATTCTCGATTGAAAGAAACAGGAAAATTGCCAGATATGCAATATTACTTGCCATATCACTGTCGATCTGGGTTTTGGAGGAGTTTGTGCCACGACCAATTCCTTGGATGAAGCCCGGTCTTTCGTACGTGGCAGTTCTTGTAGGTATGAGCATATTAGGACCGATCATGGGCGGAAGCATTGCAATTTCAAGATCATTGCTCGGTTCACTGATATTAGGAAAGCTATTATCCCCATCATTTATATTGTCTATAAGCGGCTCGGTTGCCGCTTCAATTGTTATGATACTTTTATTCCCATTAAAAAACCGACTTCTTACGCCTTTGGGTATTAGCGTTGCAGGTTCATTTTCGCATATTGCGGTTCAAATTGCAATAGCAGGAGCATTATTTTACAGAATGGATATCGTTCTTGCATTATTACCCATTTCAACTATATGGGCTGTTATTGCAGGTGCAATCGTAGGCATAATTGCTACTGTAGTGGAAAAAAATCTATTAAATTTTTATAAATAATCTTTTGACTTTCATTAACTGTTAAAAAATCTTATTATTTCTAAGAGAATTATGAGAGTCGATGTACAAGGAATTTTAAAAAGGAAGTAAACAATGAAAAGAGTAACACTTCTTATGGCATTTATTCTGTTGGCTTTAGTGTTAACTGGTTGCACACTCACTAAGGATTTCGAGTTTGATATTGAAAGGGAATTCGATGTTAGACACCCACATAGAACATATTCAACTGTGGAGGATGTGGATGCAACAGAATATAGTTCCGACTTCGAAAAGTACAAAGAAGACCTCGAGGACCTTGAACTTAAAGCTGCTTATTACACAGTAACCTATAACGGGAATACTTCGGCACAAACAGTAACTCACGCAGTTCTGAGTGTGGACGAGATAGGCGGAACTATTCCAGTCGAGCTCTCTCATGTAGATAACATCAATCTCGACAGCGTCCTGAATACCGAAATCAAACTAACAGTTAATTCAGGCGGTGAAGATGAACTAATAAAACTACTCGAAAAAAGCCCATACTCTGCCAGATTCACATTCGATGGCACCGTAACCGAGGAACCAGTGGATTTCAAAGTGAAATTTAGGCTCAGGTTTAAGGTAACCTATAAGAAGAAAATTATTTGATAAGCTCTTAAATTTCTCTGATAAAAAATTCCCATCCTTAGGAAACGGGAACTTTTACAATATATC
>JAUXEQ010000007.1 GCA_030620455.1 bacterium
ATTGGTATAAATCATGGCGTAACCATTTCGGAACAGAATCCAACGCCATATAGCAATCGTATGACAGCGAATCTCTTTCATCGATAAGAACTATTGAGTTCGTTCCCAAATTAAGTTTAAAATAGACCGCTTCACCCGGAGAAAGAACCGTAGAATATTTTTCTATAGCAAGAGTTTCTGGCGCAAAGAATTCCAGCATAGGCTCAGTAATTTCCCGAGATACTCTGAGCTTTGAACTCGTTAAATCGGAACTAACAACTCCTTTGAGCTTTTGTGGCGGTTGTGATGTCGTTGCCGATGAAATTGAGATCAAAAAGACGATTGTTAGAACAGTTAGAAGCTTTCTCATAAGATCCTCCTTCGATGTTAATAAAAAATTCAGTGAGTAATAATAATATATGATAAAATGTTTCTGTAAATAGAATTGTTTTAATCGACAGTTATTATTGTTTTCGTTTTTTAAAAATACCCGCAATCCATTCCACCGGCGCAACTCTAATGCTGTATGTCAGTTTAATCAAAATGAGCACTGCAATTATAAGCATCAGTGCATTTCCGCTCCAGATTCCTATTGTGGGATGGACAAGACCTCTATCTGCGAGTTCCTCGCCACCGATAAGAAACGCCCAGTAAACAAGGAAAAACCCAAATGACAATCCCACCGCTACGCCTAATCCTCCTTTACGTGTCCATGCTCCCACGGGGGCACTAACCAAAAGGAAAAAAATGCAGGCGAAAGCAAGTGAATAATTTTTATTTAGTTCCACTCTAAGTTTGTTAATTCTTTTTGTGCACTCGCGTATTGTGAAAAGATATTTCTGAAGGACGCCATAGGTTCGTCTTTCTTTGAGTAATGCTCTTCTGACAGGTCTCGCGCTCGGTCTGCCTTTATACGAACGGACATTAAATATAGAATCGATCGAATAACCCGCAATTCTGCTCATCTCTTCTTTTACGCTATCTATCCTATGAATATTAAGTTGAATGTTTTTTTTAAGCATTTTTCCTGTCATTTCCCTGTCGCCTCGTCTAGCTAACCGCTGCTCGCCAAGTTTTGTTCCTAAATCGGATATGTTAATAACCTGCTTGCTGAATTTGATTTTCGTGTATCTGTCAGGCGACTCGGGGTCTATCTCGTGAATCTCACCGTTGAAAAGCGTGAATTTAATTGCATCCGATTTCGGGTCGTATTTAACTTCACCCTCGGGTGCGATTATAGTTCTCGGTTTTCCCGTTCGCTGTTTCTCGAATATCTTTATTCCATATAATTTACCTGCTCTATCGTCAACTTTATCAGTATAGAGAACCATATTGGGAAAGTCCTCTATGAAAACCCTTGCTTGTATAGCTGCCATAGGCTTCTTGCGGTGAATCTTAACCATCATCTGTTTAGCTTTGTAGTTGGCAATAGGGGTTATACTATCGTTGAAGAATATCATTATTATTGACAGTAATGCCATTAAAAAGATTCCGGGAGCCATTAATCTCTGCAATGGAAGACCAACGGAACTCATAGCCACAATTTCCTGATCCCCTGCCATTCTGCCGTAAACCATAAGAGACGCAACCAACGAAGCCATCGGAACCGCAAGCGTAATCATCCAAGCGAGATTATAAACGAAAAGTTCACCCACAGCCCATGGCGGAACACCCTTGGAAATTATAAGGTTGAGTATATCCAGCAGAAAATCCATAACTAACACAAACATAACAACACTAAGAGAGCCAATAAACGGCGCTATGAGCTGTCGGATTATGTAGCGATCGAGAATTTTCATCTAACTTAATTAATGCAATTAAGAAACAAGGTCAACACAATCGTAAATACAACAGATGTGACACGATAATTTAATCAGAAAAATTTAGCGAATAAACTTTTCTGAAAATAAATTGTTTTGGCAGGACAGATCTCATGACAGCACATGCATCGAATGCATTTTATATAGTCGAATATCGATTGAAATGTCACTCCCAAATTCTCATCTAACTTTGCATCCAGGACGCAATGCTTTGTCGGGCATAAGAATCGATACAATACTGCCATCATCTGCAGCTAACAACATCCCCTCGCTAACGTAACCTCGAATTTTTACTGGTTTAAGATTAGTAATCACAATTATAGATTTTCCGACAAGCTCCTCAGGTTTATACCACTTGGCAATCCCAGCAACTAACTGCCGTATTTTCTCGCCGGTATCGACCTTAAGCAACAGCAAATTCTCCGATTTCGGTGCTATATTGCATTCCACAATTTTTCCTACAACTAACTTAATCTTGGAGAAGTCATTAATTTCGATTAATCCTTCAGTTTTATCGTCATTTGTCCTGATTTTTTCGGTAGTCTCCACACCCAGTTCCTTTTCAATTTTTTTTATTTCAATCCGTGGGAACAACGGTTTAGTTACAGTAATCTTCGAGCCGGGCTTAATAATCTCATCCTCAGATGCAGTATCTAAACTTATCTCGCCTTCGAACCCAAGCGAATCGAGGAGCTGTATGCTCTTTTCTGGAATAACTGGATAAAGCAATAATCCAACTCTTGCAATAAGCTGAGTTGCATGATATAGAACATTCGCCAATCGAGTGTTTTCGCCTTCTGCAGCCAATTTCCAGGGCTTTGTGTTCTCGATAAATTTGTTTGCTGCTCTTATTACGGAATTAATTTCTTCTAGTACCTGATGTGTCTTAAGATCGAGTACGAGATTTTTAATTTTTGCTGATAAACCCTCGGCTTTTGTCAATAATTTTATTATCTCATTGTCAGTTGTTGGATTTGGTGCTGGCAAAACACCATCGAAATATTTGCCGACCATATTTGTAACTCGCGACAACATATTGCCCAAATCGTTTGGCAGATCGTTGTTGAGCCTTGAAATTAAGCCATCTAATGTGTATGTCGCATCCTGCCCAAGAACCATATCGCGAATTAAATAATATCGCAATCTCTCGGCACCGATTGAATTTACCAATGCTGCAGGATCTATCGCATTGCCTAAGGATTTGCCCATTTTTGCTTTACCAATAAGCCACCAGCCGTGAGCAAATATCGTTCGAGGCATTGTAATACCTAACGCTTTGAGAATACAGGGCCAATAGACGGCATGAGTAGTCAAAATATCCTTGCCGATGAGATGATAATCCGCAGGCCACCATTCATCGAATTTACTCATATTGTCCCATAGTCCCACAGCTGTGCAGTAATTCAGGAGTGCATCGACCCAGACATATGTGACGAAATCCTTATCAAACGGTAATTCTACTCCCCATCTCAGTCTCGACTTTGGCCTCGATATGCAAAGGTCTCCCAGCGGTTTTCTTAGGAAACCGAGGACTTCATTGCGTCTGAAATCGGGCTTAATAAACTCGGGGTGCTTTTCTATATATTCAATCAGCCAGTCCTGATATTTAGACATTTTAAAGAAATAGCTCTTTTCCTCGATGTAATTTGTGGGTCGATTACAATCGGGGCATAACTTGCCGTCTATGAGGTCTTTCTCGGTCCAAAACCGTTCCTCATATACACAATACCAGCCCTTATAGCTACCGAGATATATGTCACCTATATCCCATAATTTCTGCAACGCCTGAGTAACAGCTTTCCTGTGATGTTCGTCGGTTGTGCGGATAAAGTGATCGTATTTTATGTGCATTCGCATCCACATGTCATTGAAAAACTGAGCGTATTTATCACAGTAATCCTTGCAATCGATACCTTTTTTCTCAGCAGCTTGAGCTACTTTCTGCCCATGCTCATCGGTACCGGTTAGGAAAAATGTTTTAACACCCATAAATCTGTAATAACGTGCAAGCACATCGGCAAGAACAGTGGTGTATGTGTGCCCAATATGTGGCTTATCGTTCACGTAATACAGCGGTGTCGTTACATAGAATTTATCCATGATTCACCTCCGGTAATGTGGATGCCAATTCGAATGCCATGCAAGATAAACATCTGCATCCTAAAAATGCAAAGTATAAATTGTTTTGTTGATGTTTTAAAGTTATCCCCTCTATCCCCCGGACCCTTTCTCCCCGAGGAGAAAGGGTAGCATGTGGCGATTCATTTTCTGTTCCCTCTCCTTAGGGAGAGGGTGATTCCGACTCCAGTCGGAATCGGGTGAGGGGGTTAAAAACATATCAGGTGAGGAGGTTAAAACAGAATCGTGTGAAGGGATAAAATTCTATCATAAACTCCAAATGATTGAATGGTATATCTTTAATGTAATGTAAAAATTGGATCTATATATTGAAAAGAAAGACTATGTTGAGAAACAAACTTAACAAATGGAATTTGCATTAATCATGTTAATACAGCTCGATACATCGATTCGCAGTAAATAAAATAGTTATGACCTTCCCGAGGAACTCCATTGCAGCCTTAATGCGCTTTCGAGTTGTTCTAATGTTATAGCTCCTATATCTAAGAGTATTTCACCTACACGTCGGTTATCGCCATTTTCTTGCCTTTTTAGAGCCTCACGAATATCCTCAATCGTGCAATAACCTTCTTTTATTAGTATCTCACCAAGAAGCATTTCCTACCTCCTTAAAAAAATCTTTTTCTCTAAAAATCATAAATTACAATCTCTCTCTTCAAAAGTAAAATTAACTCCTTTTCTGCTCAAGCACATTTAAATATGGATTATTTTTAGAAAATGTCAATAGGGTAAAGATTAACTTTTTTTGGGGACGGGGAAACCCCGCCCTTACACGTTTTTTTATGTAGGGATGGGGTCTCCCCATCCTAAGTCTTCTTGAAAAGATGCACTATTGTTTCTTAAGGTATATTTTATATTATAATTGGAATGTCTTTATATTGCTTGTGTTCCGCTTTGAAATTTATTTTTTAACTTATTATTTGCAAGTTCTTGACATTTATTTTTCGGTAGATATCTTGGCATTTCGCCTTAAATAAATCAGTGAATAAGGAGGACAAAGTGTCTGCAAATGTTTTCGACCCAGAATCTATTAGAAATATTGCGCTTCTCTCTCACAGTGGGGCAGGCAAAACGACACTTATTGAGGCAATGCTATTTACCAATGGCATGATAAATAGAATGGGGTCGGTTGAGGAAGGTAACACGGTTAGTGATTTTAGACCCATTGAAATTGAAAGAAAAAGTTCGACAACCTTGTCCTTGATGCACATAATAGACAACGACATTAAAATAAATATTATAGACACCCCAGGGTTCAGTGATTTTATTGGCGAGGTGTATAGTGCTATGCGGGTTGTTGAGGGTGGAATTATTGTGGTTTCAGTTTTGGATGGTGTCGAAGTGGGAACACAGCAGTCATGGGATTATTTAGGTGAAAAAACCAAGCTGATTTTCTTGAATAAGATGGATCGAGAAAATGCCGATTTCGATAAAGTTCTCGATGATCTCGAGGAAGCTTTCGGTGATGCGATTATTCCGTTTTCTCTGCCTATTGGCGCAGCAGATGAATTTTCAGGTATTGTAGATATTCTGAACAAGACTGCATTCGAATATAGCAAAAAAGGCGATGGAAAAGGCAAAAAGATTAATATTCCAGAAGAACTGAAGGATAAAGTTAATGAAATAAATGTCGCCCTTGTCGAACGAGCTGCAGAATCGGACGAATCTCTCATGGAAAAATATTTCGAGCAAGGTGAACTTTCGCCTGAAGAGGTTAGGCTCGGGCTTCTTAACGGTATAACATCCGGTTCAATAATTCCAGTTTTTGTAGGCTCTGCAGCGCAGAACATTGGAATTGATATTCTCATCGACGGTGTGAAGTCGTATATTCCAGCGCCATCATTTGTCGGACCGGAAATGGGTTCTCGATCTATCGATGAAGAACCTACTATCGAGAGAAGTCCTAACCCGAATGAACCTTTCTCTGCGCTGGTATTCAAACTTATTTCCGAGCAACATGTCGGCGATCTGACATATTTCCGAGTCTATTCGGGAAAAATTAAGCCGGGGGATGATATTCAGAATACTATTCGCCAGACCGGCGAACGAATGGGTCAACTCTTTCTCTCCAATGGCAAAAATCGAGAGGAAATCCCCGAGACCCAAGCGGGTGATATTGTGGCAACTGTTAAACTTCGAAATACCAAAATTGGCGATACTCTTTGCGAAAAGAAAACACCGATCGTTTTCCCTGCTATAAATTTCCCTAACCCACTTGTTTCTGAATCTGTTGTAGCGAAAAATAAAGGAGAAGAGGACAAGATAGCTCAGGGCTTATCGAGAATTCACGACGAAGACCCTACATTTTTCTATAAAGTTGATTCAGAATTACACCAGACATTGGTTTATGGTCAGGGTGAGGTGCACCTCGATAATGTCGTAACTCGGCTCAAGAACCGCTTTAAGGTCGAGGTTACTCTCAAAAAGCCCAGAATTCCATATAGGGAAACAATCACGAAATCTGCATCCGACAGATATAGACATAAAAAGCAGTCAGGTGGTGCGGGAGAGTTCGCAGAAGTCGAAATGATGGTCGAACCTGTTGAAAGAGGTGGAGGTTTCGAGTACGAATGGAAAGTTTTCGGTGGTGCTATTTCATCTTCATTCCAAAGTTCGATAGAAAAGGGTATTAAGCAATCTATAGCCGAGGGCATTATTGCGGGTTATCCTGTTGTGGATGTTAAAGCTTATGTCGTTGACGGTAAGGAACATCCTGTTGACAGCAAGGATGTGGCTTTTCAGAAATGTGGGCGCGAGGTATTCAGACGTGCATTCGTCAAGGCAGAACCTATTATGCTTGAACCTATTATGAACTTAGAGATTATCGTTCCGGGGGAATTCACTGGTGACATTATGGGTGATATTTCATCTCGACGCGGGAGAATTCAAGGAATGGAACCTTCAGGTAAAAATCTTCAAAAAATAAATGTTAAGGTTCCTCAGTCGGAACTTTACAAATATAGCAGCACAATTCGCTCTATGACACAGGGCAGAGGCTGGTTCAGTCAGGAATTCTCTCATTATGAAACTATGCCTAAGGAAAATGCAGACAAACTTATCGCGGAATCTCAGCATGAAAAGGAGCAATAGTTACTTCTGAATTCATATATTACGGTATTTTGAGTCGTATATAATCGCAGCAGTATTTCAAGTAAAAATACGTACCACGAAAAATAGTTAACTGGAAAGTTTCTTGAAATATTTTTAAAATTTTCAAAAAAATGTTTCCACTTGCTAAACAAATTTATTAAAATTACATTGAGTGATATGAGGGTTAATCCGGTGAAAATTTTATGGAGAGCATGTGAAATAATTTTATCCTTGGCTCTTTTAACTATTCTGCTACCGTTCTTTGCAATAGCGGTACTGATAGTTCAGTTGGATTCTCCCGGACCTGTGATTTTCAAGCAGAAACGTGTCGGAAGGGACGGGAATTCATTCACTCTCTACAAGCTTCGCAGTATGAAAAAGGGAGCTAACGGTCATTTTCCTTCACACACTCAGATTAACGACCCACGGTTCTCACGAATTTCCCATCTCGTGCGTGCCACATGTGTCGACGAGGTTCCACAGCTTTGGAATATTATTAAAGGAGATATGAGCTTAATTGGACCGCGACCGGAACTCCCTAAAATCGTTCAAACTTATAATCTCGAACAACTTAGAATTCTCAGATTCAAACCGGGATTGTTTGGTATTTCGCAGCTGGCTTTTCGTGAGGGGATCGACTATAATAAAAAAATAGCCCTGGAGAATAGGTATTATCATAAGAGAACATTTTTTCAAGACTCACTGGTTTTACTTTTTACGCTCTTTGTTTTAGTTGAGCACAGTGTGAGTAAGTTCATTCCGTTCATACCCAAGAAATCAGAATTTACTGATACATTTTGGCTTACTGCAATTATGGGAAAAAACGGTAACGGAAATTACGAATCAACGATAAAGCAATCGGATAGAGCTGAATGCAAGGAAAAATCCTCCACAAAAGTTAAAGTTTAAATTGGTAAGCCCACCAAAATTTTGAAGCAACAATGGAAAGTCAGCTTTGGCAAATAGTTTTCAGAGACCCTAACAAATTAGCACTTATAATTGCACTTATAATTGGCGCTGTAGGTGCTTTTCTTGTGTATAGATCCACTAATCCGGACACACCTCGTGCGAGAAGAATTGCTATGGCAATTTTGCGATTCATTGCTGTCGCGGTAATAATTTTTTCATTAGCCGATCCAGTTATCAGAGCGATCAGAAACAGGGAGATCACACCCTCGGTTGTGTTACTTGTGGACAACTCGCAAAGTATGAGCATTGTGGATAATACGGGAGATAGATCGGTAAAAGTCTCGGAAATTATCTCATCGAAGGTTTTGAAAAATATTTCAGAAAAATATCCTATTCATAAATTTTTATTCAGCGATTCTTTGTATAAATGGAAAGAACCCGATTTTTCTGGTCAGATTACATCTATGGGAATTGCTCTATCCGAATTACTCGACACTGCAGAGAAGTTAGAAATAGGCGCTGTGCTTATTCTCTCGGACGGGCAAAACAACATAGGAGTCGATCCTGAAATTGTGGCAATGAGTTTTCCATTCCCAATTCACACAATCGGAATCGGGGATCCAAATCCTATGCCCGATGCCATGGTTTCCGAAATTGTCGCCAATCCAGTTGCGTATGTTGGAGAAGAGCTTACTGTGTTTGCTAATATTAGGGGCTGGAGACTTGGTGGAACGCAGGTTAATGCACAACTTATAGAAAGTGGAAAAATGATAGGTTCCCAGCAGATAGAACTTCCTAATGAAGGGCAAGTTGTAACATGCAAATACAAAATCGAACCGAAGAAACCCGGAACGAAATATTACACAATAAGAATTCCTATTCTCCAAAACGAGGTGCTTAAAAACAACAATGAGAAATCCGTAGCAATAAAAGTTTTGCCTTCCCGAAAGGAGGTATTGATAGCTTGCGATTATCTCTCATGGGACGTAACATTTTGGAAACGAGCTATTGAGCGCGATCCCAACATTAAAACCTCATTGTTTGTAAAACAAGGCGTGGGTCAGTATAATCTCAGAAGAATGCCCTCGCGAAAAGAGGATCTCCAACACTATGCTCTAATCGTTTTAATTAATTCAGCCGAAATTCTAACCGGCGACATAACAAAAAGGCTTGCGGAATATGTCCACTCCGGTGGATCTATACTTCTCATTGGCAGTGAGAATTCGTTTAGAGGTGGTCCCGGAATTAGAGAATTCATAGGCATTTTGCCTGTTAATCTTAATTTATCCCGAGGATTCGTTTTTATGGATATTCCAGTTAGTTCCGGACCGGATGCTTTAACTCACCCCATAACTTCCATAGAAGGATTTGCACGAGAAGTATCGAGTCTGCCACCTCTTAAGGGCATGTTTTTTTCCGCACCCAAAGAGAACTCAAAAATTCTGATGGTCGGAAAAACCGCTGATGGAATAGATTTGCCCATTTTAGCAGTCTCTGAGATAGAGTTAGGGAGAAGCGCTATAATAACAGGATCTCCGACTTGGAAATGGGGATTTTTGCCCTTCGCTTACGGTAGAGACGATCGTATTTTCAGGAATCTCTCGAGGAATTTGATTCAGTATTTGCTTGCAAAGGAAAAGATTGATCGTTTCGCTATAATACCCGGAAAGAAAGTTTATTCGAGCGGCGAACCTGTGTATATTTCCGCAGCATTAAGAGATGAAAGTAATAAACCGGTTTCTGGCGCTATCGTTAATATCAACGTATCATTAAAAGATTCAGTCGACGATGAAGGCTTTGATTTCGAGCTTTCGGAAGTTGGGGAAGGCGTTTATGAAGCCAGTATTCCGTCTCTCGCACCAGGGATTTACGATATTAATGGAACTGCACAAGTAGAGAGCAAGTCATTAGGAAAGGCGAAGAGTTCCTTGGTAGTTGAAAGATTCAAGCTTGAATTCGCGAGAACAAACCAAGATGATGCTCTTTTGAAAATTATATCACAGCAAACAGCCGGAAAATACATTCTATCAGATTCAATTTACAAACTGCTCGATATAATAAAAATTAAAAATAAAATCCGCACAGAGTCATCCGAACATGAGCTATGGAGTTGGCCTATCCTTTTATTTATAGTAATTATCGCACTTGGATTGGAATGGATATTAAGAAAAAAATCTAACCTTTTGTAAGTTAAAATAATCCAAATAGTTCTAAAAATTTTCAAATACATTACAAGTATTATTTAGTTGCACAAGCTATTATGACTTGACTGTTTATTAGTTTATGTCTATACTTTATTTGCATATATGCAGGAGGGAAGATGAAAAAGTACGTTTACTTTTTATCTACTTTGATTTTTTGTGTCCTGTTGGTTGCGCAGGGCAATTCCCCCAAGATTTATATAGGTAAACCAGTATTCAATTTCGGTTATGTACTCGAGGGTACATTTATGGTTCATAAATTCCGAGTGCAGAACAAAGGCGGAAAACCTCTTCATATAAAGAAAATTCGCACCACATGCGCATGTACTAATGCTCCAATAAAGAATAAAATAATTCAACCCGGGTCAGAAACGACTGTTTCATTGTTTTTCAATAGTTCTAGATATTTTCATAGGGTCGCCAAAGCTGCCATTATTTCATCGGATGATCCAAGAGCGCCTTCCGAAAAGATTACCATTATTGCTCATATGGACACCACGAGACCAAGAGTTATTACGCCAGACCCATGGACAATCAAATTAGGCTTTGGTAAAAATATTCCTAGGACAGGTCATGTTACAATTATTAACTCGTCGAATAGTGAAATTAAACTTAGGCTAATCGATTATTTTGATGACATTCTTAAAAAACCCCAGATAACCAATGAAACTGTGCCACCAAGGCAAAAAACAAAAATTACTGTTACCTTAAGAGACGAAATCACAGGTGTAAAATACATCAAATCGTCCTTTACTGTTGCAGCATTCGATAAGAAAAATTCTGAATTGACTAGAATCACTATCCCTGTCTGTGGCGGTGGAAGTTAGACAAATCCTCATTCTTACCTCATATTGAAAACCAAAAATTAAAAAAAACGTCAAAAGAGAGCACAAACATTAAAATCTCATAAATCACTTTTTTTATTCACCAAAGCAGGACATGTTTGGGCAATATTTCTTGCGTATGAACTCATATTTTCGAAGTTTTATCGGTAAATTGTACATTTTGAGTGTATAAATGTAAATTTAAGTTTATGGAAATCGAAACTTAGCGAATTCTAATAATACTATTTGCGGAAATCGATATTTTAAATAAATTCTATATTTAATTTTTAATAATTAATGCAAATATTAGAAAGATTAAGGGAATTTTATTTCTTTTAATATGAGTTGTCTTCTTAGAAAAATTCTATTTATAGGTCTCTTCTCCTTGTTTGCCTTTAATGCTTTTGGGCTTACAGTGGAAATATATTATTCACCAACCTGTGAGGAATGCCACGAAATTATGAAAAATTTAATCCCCGACCTTATAGAAAAATACAAGGGGAAAGTTGTCCTGGACTCATTCGATATAGATGGCTCCGACCAAAATCTTGAATATCTGATGGAAAGAGAGAAGGAAGTTGGCAACGAAGGCAATACACCTCCTATTATTTTCGTGAACAAAATACTTCTTGTCGGGCAAACTCGAATTAGAGAAGAACTCGATAAAGTTATTCGAAACGAATTAGAAAAGGAACCTATAAAAAAACCGATTGAACCAAAACCCTCACCACCAGAGACCTTAAAAGTACCCGAGGACACAGTGTCCGTTCACAAAACGCTTATTATCCCTGAAGTCGCTCCACCGGAGACAATATTTGCCGCATTTTTCAGCGAAAAAGGTTGTAATCACTGCGATAGGATTTACTTCGATTTGAGATATCTGGCGAGAAATTATCCCTCACCAAAGAGAGATGTAGCCTTTAAATTTAGGATTTTTGAGATTGAGAACTCGGAAAGCAAGCTCCTTTGTGAGGTACTATGCGAGAGAATGAACGTTCCAGAAAAGCACCGCCTTGTCACACCCTCTGTGTTTATTAATGGAATAGCGATGGTCCCCGGATATTATCCTCCGACATTTAACAGGCTGGATTCTATTATCAATAATTTGAAGAACGGCAATGTAAAACTGTGGGATGAGATTGCAGATTCAGAACTGGTTGCCGCAGATAGAAGAATTGCGAGAAGATTCTCAAAGTTTCACGTAGCTCCGATTTTTGCCGCTGGTTTGTTGGATGGAATTAATCCGTGTGCTTTTGGTGCACTGATATTCTTAATCACTTTTTTGACATTGGTACAGCGAAAGAAAACTGAAATACTGCTTGTAGGAATAATTTTTACCACCACTGTCTTCGTGACATACTATCTTGTTGGCATTGGATTTTTAAGTTTCCTTACGTCGATACCGTTTTTCAAAGTAATTGCGAGATGGGTTTATCTTGCAACAGCTTTGATCGCAATCACACTGGGAGTTTTCTCATTTATAGACTTTATAAAAGCGAGTAAGGGGAAACTGAGTGAAATGACTCTGCAACTACCAAGCAAATTAAGAAAGAAAATTCACAAAGTAATAATCGCTAAGAATGAACCGAGAAAAAAAAGGAATATTATTATTGCATCGGCAGTTACTGGCTTCTTAGTCAGCCTCCTGGAACTGGCATGCACCGGTCAGGTTTACCTTCCCACAATCCTATATGTTATGGGAGTTCCGGGCTTAAGATTGAAAGCATATTTATACCTTTTGCTATATAATCTCATGTTTGTCGTCCCCCTTATTGTTATTTTCTTAATATCGTATTTAGGAACATCTTCTGAGCAGTTGAATCTGTTCCTAAAACGCAAAACAGCGTTAATAAAACTCCTCACTGCTATAATGTTTTTTGGTTTATCAGGTTTCCTATTGTATTCTCTATTTCCCAGTTATTAATTCTCGTAAAATTACGCTCCTTATTTCAAAAAAAAATTGCGGTTAAAAATCGCAAAAAATATTTTTTTGCAAAAAAAAAGCAATATATTCTCTAAAATTAAAGTTTTCATTTGACAAATTGGTTTAAGCGTTATATCTATTTTCATAGGAACAAAGGAGTTGGAGGTTCGATGTGGCTGGCATGCTTGGTTTAAAGAAAAAGGGAAACAAGCTCGCAGGTCTTGATATTGGTAGTTTTTTCCTGAAGCTTGTTATACTTGAAATTGATGAAAAAGGCGGATTGCATCTTGTTGCCGCAGGGAAACGACCGTTAAATCCAGGGCAAATTGTTGAGAAAGAAATTAGAGATCATGAAGGCTTGGTTTATTCAATTCAGTCCTTAGTCGAGGAACTCGACCCTAAACTTAGCGAGGTAGTTATTGCAGTTTCTGGACATAAGGTTTTGGTCGATAGAGTAGAGCTAAGTGAGCCTGGTGGAAAAGGTAAAAGATATAATCTTCTTAAAGATAAAATAATTATAGAAACTGGACAGAGAATACCTTCCGGTGTCGATAGTGTTCAAGTCGATTTTGTTGAACTGGATTCTGACGGGAAAAAGGTGATTTTATTACTGGTCGCTGCGAGAAGAGAACTCGTCGATGATTACGTGAGTCTGGCTGTCGATGCCGGTGTTGTACCAACAATCGTAGGCTTAGAAGCCTTTTCAGTTTTTGATATTTTCGAGCATAATTACGATATTAGCCCGGATATTGGTTTGGCTTTAGCGGATATAGGGCATTCAACTACTAATGTGGTGTTTATTCTGGACGGGAAAGTATACAGCGTGAGAGATATAGCTCACGCATCCAAGAATGTTTGGAGCAGATTACAAAGTGAACTTAAGCTCACTGCGGATGATCTTAAAAGATTCATGTCGACAAAGGAAAAAATGACGGATAATCCAGTTCTTAGACGAGCTATGTATAATGCTGCTGAAGAATTAAGTGCTGGTTTGGGTATGGCGTTCTCTTACTTCGAGAACATGACTGGTGGTGTTCAAATTAATAAGTTGTATATTTCCGGCGGTGGTGTTGGAATTCCTCATCTTGTAGATTCTCTGAGTAGCAGGCTTGGTGTCCCGTGCCTTGTTGTGAATCCATTGGAAAAAATTAGCTATGATCCGTCTATATTGAGTTCGAAGGATGTAGATATTGAAAAGGCTGTGTATAGCGTAGCATTGGGATTGGCTCTTAGAGGTAGGGAGAAATATGCTTAGGATTAACCTTCTACCTCCAGAACTCAGGAAACGTAAAAAGGTCCAAATATTCGATAGGACCTTAATTTACGGGATTATCGCTATTATAGCAGAAATTTTACTTCTGTATATGGTTAGTCTTTCCCAGCAGGCTAAGATTAATGAAACCGAAGGTGAAATCGGATTTATGCAAGTTGAATTAGCAAAATATAAGGATAAAATTGCTCTAATCGACGAGATAGAAAAAATTAAGGTTGAGCTCAAAACACGTATGGAAGCGGTTCAGGAACTTGAAAATAAAAGAGCATTTTGGGTGAAAATTCTTTCAAATTATGCACAACTTATTCCAGACTTCTTATGGGTGAATAATATTACAAAAACCGGGAGTGACGGTCTTGAAAGCAAAGGTAACAGCTATAATCTCAGATCTATTGCCATTTTTCTGTCGAACTTGATTAATTCCGAGCTTTTTCAGGATGTAAGTGTTGGTGCAATAACTAAAGGTAAAGGAACCACATATGCATTCACCGTTAATATGACTATCTCGAGCGAATTTCTAACCGAGGACCTTGGCAATTTCGAAGTTGATTCTGCAGTTGTCAAAGAAAAGAAGGAAATCAAAGGAGGATTTGTCGAATCGACGAGAGAAAAAATGGGGCTCGTTGGTCGAGAGGAAACAAAGATTATGTTTCAGTAATATGAAATTCTCTGTCGAATAAAAAAATTTGGATTTGTTTAGTTTGTTAAAAGAGGTAAAAACATGGCAGACTCAGGTAAACTTGATTTTAAAAACGTAATTTTTGTAAAAATAGCAATTTTTGCATTGCTCGGAATTATAGTACTATATATCTGGTTTGCGCAGGTTTACACAGTAAAAAGGAAGATCATCGATGAGAAAACTGCACAACTTACATCTTTGAAAGCCGATTATGAAAAGGTAAAAAGCAGTCTTGCAAGAGTTGAGGAGTTGAAATGGGACCTTCAACAACTTTTTGCTAAGTACAAATTAATAGAGGAACTGGTTCCTGAGAAGCGAGATATACCAGATTTCATTACCAAATCGTATTTTGCCGCTAAACAGGCAGATGTTGAAATAATTAGACTCGAACCAAAGGAATCTACACCGATGACCTATTATGTTCAAGATAAATACTCTTTAAATATCGAGTCGACATACGAAGGAATTGGGAAATTCATCGCATTAATTGCAAATCTGCCTTTCACGGCATTAGTAGACGACGTAAATATTTCAGTGAAATCCGGAGATACTCGATCGCTTAGCATGACTGTTAAAACACATCATATGGTACCTAGTGCACGAATAGCCAGCATTCAGGATTTAAGGAAAGCTCCTACTGGCGGGAAAGGACCATCACCTAAAGTTACTAAAGGTGGACCACCATCGATACCGAAAGGTCCGACGGGAAAACCGTCAGGTTAATGCACAGGTTATCGAACAGTTAGGTTTAAATTATGAGAGAAAAAATTAAAATAACAGTTTTTTTGCTTTTTCTTATACCTGGTTTTCTTTTGGCTCAGAAAGTGAAAAAATACAACGTGGATGAAGTAAGAATTCGTGGCAGAAGAGACTCTACTTTTATTACTATACTAACCAGTGGAAAACCCACTTACAATACATTCTTTATAGATATGCCTCCAAGATTAGGTGTGGATTTTACTCATGGAGTAATAAATCTTCCTCGAACAGAATATGGAGATATGCCACCCGGTATTATCGCTTCGGTGAGAGCCGCTCAGTTTAAAACTGTGCCCAAACTTATTACAAGAGTTGTTTTCGACCTTGTCGAGGTTAATAATCGTATCCATGTATACAGGATTCCTAATGGCGTCAAGATATCTATTTCTACTCCCATTTATCCAGAATTCGCAGAATGGACATCTGGAAGATTGAAACCGCTTCCTTCGGAAAAACCGGAAGAGGAATATCCTCCAGCGGAAGTAGAAATCCCTGCGGTTGCTCCAACAGCAGAGGAATCGTTGTTGGCAGCTCAGGGTGAAATTTTAGCGGAGTTGGCAGAATTCCTTAAACCTGAGACTTTAGTTTATCAGGCTGTTACAATGCATAACGAGACATTATCGCTTGCCACATATATTAGAAATCTTGTGTTTTTCAGGTTACCTCCAAGAGATCCTTTTGCGACACCTACCACAGATTACATAACTTCGATAGGCGAAGAACCAATCCCGTTGCTTGAGAATCTGACATTAGTGGGAATAGTTAAATCGGGAGATTTTTACTTTGCGGTGTTTCGGGATCGATTGGGATATAGTTATGTGATGACTCCTGGGGACTCTATAGTTGACGGAATTGTTACAGATGTTAACGACACAAGTACAGTATTCACAATTGTAGAATTTGGACAACCCAGGAAAATTATAATACCAATATCACAAGAAGACTAATTTTAATATAGAAAAAAGGAGCATGAAATGAAAATTGGCTCAATAGTAATAATTGGAATTTCGGTAATGTTGTCTATTGGCGTTTTGGAAGCAGCAACAATCGATAAAGTAACGATTCCCGACGTTGAATCGATTCATTTTAACAAAGTTGTGTTCCAAAATGCCCCAATTAAAAACGTTATGACATTTTTGGCTGATACTGCAGGTGTCAACATAATCGTGGATCCGGGAATGAGCATAACTATCTCTCTGAAATTGGAGGATATAACATGGAAGGATTTTTTTGAACTTCTTATAGACCTATACAACCTGAGAGCGATCCAGAAAGCAGGATATGTATATATTCTGTCCAATGATAAATATTGGACCAGGAAGTTCGATGAGCTAAGTAATATAGACAGAGAACGAGGGCAACTTCCGACAGAAACAAAGTTAATAAGAGTAAAAAATGTTACCGCTTCCGGTATTAACTCGTCGATACAATCCTCGTTATCACCAAGAGGTAATACAGTAGTAGACGCAACATCTAATACGTTGATAATAACAGATTTACCGGAACAATTTCCGATAATCATAGCAATGATCGACTCCTTGGATATCATGGCAAGACAGGTAAAAATTTCCTGCCAGATATTGCAGGTCGATAAGAAACATTTGCATGAGTTCGGAGTAAGCTGGTTTGCATCAAAAACCGATAAAACAACTGGAAGTTTAGATGCACAAATAAGCACAAACCAAGTTGCTAATAAAATTGGTACATTTACATGGGGAATTGTGAAAGGTGGAGAATTTAATTTCGATATTAATCTTTCTGCTTATGTTGCTCAGGACAAAACCAGAATTTTAGATGAACCGCATGTGGTAACAATGGAAAATCAGACAGCAACGATCAATTCGTCCATCCAGCGTGTAGTAACAAGGTTAGACGACGCTGGCAATACTGTTCAGGAGTTTAAGACAGCAGCAACTAAGTTAACAGTTACCCCAAGGTTAGCCTCCGGGGACAGCATAATTATGAATGTCAATGTTGAGAGAAGTGCATTTATGCCTGGTGCACAGGTTGAGATAATCACACGAAGTGCCCAAACAAACGTTGCAGTGGAATCTGGTGATTTAGTGGTTATTGGCGGGCTGTCTGGCGAGGAGAAAATGGAAACAGAAAATGGTATACCGCTCTTAAAAGATTTACCTCTTATTGGAAGGTTATTTAAATATAAAAAAGTAGAGGTTCGTCCGTATGTGATAGTTATATTTATAAGACCTGAAATAATATGATTAAAAAGGTGAGGTTAATATGCTGAAATCCTTAGGAGTAATTCCTGCTAGGTACGCATCTGTGAGGTTTCCCGGAAAAGTTCTCGCCGAAATCGCTGGAAAACCACTTATTTTTTGGACTTATGAAGGCGCAAAATCCTCACGACTTCTCGATCACCTTTTAGTAGCTACCGACGATGAGAGAGTTGCTGAACGAGTGGAACACTTCGGAATCGATACGATGATTACGTCCATAAACTGCAAGTCCGGAACGGACAGGGTTGCTGAGGTAGCGGAAAAGCTCAGATTCTACGATTTAGTTGTGAATATTCAAGGCGATGAACCCCTTATTACTGGTACTATCATAGATTCCTTAATTGAACAGTTTGAGA
>JAUXEQ010000298.1 GCA_030620455.1 bacterium
ACCTTCAAATATCACCGTTATTGCAGAGCTTTTAGCCTTATAATCTCCAACAACAAAATGTATCGCTATTTTCTCGACCACAGCGGTACTCATCTGGGAGGCTATAAGTCTCTTCCAAATAAGCTCATATAGCCTTTGTTGTTCTCTTGAGTGGTAATCCTTTGTTTGTTGCGGGGTTCTCGAGGGAACTGTGGGTCTTATCGCTTCATGAGCATCCTGGGCTGACTTTTTAGATTTATAAATTCCCTTTCCAACAAAGTTCTTTCCAAACTGAGCTTGTATAAATTTTTTCGCTGCGTCTCTGGCTTCTTGGGAAATCCTAACGGAGTCCGTTCTCATATATGTTATAAGTCCTGTAAGTTCTTCATCGCCAAGTTCCATTCCCTCGTAAAGCTGCTGAGCAATTCGCATCGTTTTTTTCGGGGAGAAACCCAATTTTCGTGATGCCTCGAGCTGAAGCATACTAGTTACAAACGGTGGTGGAGGATTCCTTTTCTGTTGTTTCTTCTCAATTTCATCGACAACTATGGGAACGGAATTTTTTACAGCATCGCAATGTTTCTTGGCATCTGCTCCATTTTCTATCTCAAGTTTCTTGTCTTTGAAATGGGTAACTTTTGCAGGGAATAATTCACTTTCTTTTTTTAATTGAAGGTCTATTGTCCAGAATTCTTTTAGAATGAAATTAAGAATTTCTTGTTCACGTTTTGAGAGAATTTTCAATGCCACAGATTGAACTCTTCCAGCAGATAATGTTTTATTCATAATTCGCCAGAGCATTGGGCTAACTTTATAACCAACAAGTCTGTCGAGAATACGCCTTGCCTGTTGAGCATAAACTTTGTTGATATTAATTTTTCCAGGATTTTCTACACCACAAAGTACAGCTTTTTTAGTAATCTCATTGAAAAGGACTCTATAAGCTTGCTCCTCGAATCCCAAAGCTTTAGCGATATGATATGCAATTGCCTCACCTTCCCGATCTGGATCGGACGCAAGATAAAGTTCTGTGTCTTTATTTACAGCTTTCCTAATACTATTGAGTATTTTCTTTTTACTGGGAATGATTTCATAATGCGGCTCAAATCCAGCATCTACATCGACGGATAGTTTTTTCGAGGGTAAATCTATTACATGACCCATTGAGGCTAAAATTGTGAAATCTTTACCTAAATACTTTGTCAGAGTGCGACTTTTAGCTGGCGACTCTACAATTATTACTTTTTTCTTTGACATACGGTATCTCCATAAATGGAATTATTTCCAAGTCGAAAAGGTTTATTTTTTGTATTGTGTTCTAGTAATTTATCATGTTATAAATGTATAATGAAAGATTATGTATAATTATTAACTCAATCACATTAGATTATTGTAAACTAATTGAACTTCTTGCTTAACTAAATCTAGTAATTTATATCCGGGATACTTACCTCTAAGAAAGTGCATAACATGACCCATCGAGGCTCTCACAATAGCCTTGGGCACAGTAGTTTTAATATCCGATCGATATGAATTCATTTTTCTGTCGATAATGTCCTTTGCTTGTTCATCAGTAATGGGTCTATATGTTTCGAGAACCTTTGTTAAATCTTCGTTCTGAGCAATTCGAGCAAGGATATTTGATATAGCTTCCATAGGAATTGACAAGTTATCAATATTTGTGAAAATCTTTACAAGCATTGAATCCGTAAGCAAGTTTGTATTAAAACCTTTCCGTTTCAAGTATCGAATTGTTTGCGTTAAATGTATCGCAAGTATTGTGGGTCTTATTCGTGTTTCTGAAATAAGCTCGTCGAAAAGGTTCCCAATATTATCGTGGAGAAGATCGAATATCAGTTGCCACGGAAGCCCGAGCTTTAGCCATCTTTTCTCGCGACTCCATGGGGATACTGGTATTTGTGGCTTAAGCGAATCGAGATATTCTGCTTCAAGAGGTACTGGGGGATGATCAGTATCAGGATACATCCTATCGGGTCCCGGTAATACTCTCTCAAATGTAGTAACTCCACCACGTTCCGCTTTACGCGTTTCGTTTGGAACGCCAACATCTCTTGCAGCGATAATTCTTTCTGCAATTTCATGTGCGGCAATTTTTGTATCCCGTGTGTTTCCCCATACGACTGCGAGAAGATCGCTTGGTCCTGCGTTAACTTCTTTTCTAAGTTTTTTCCATCGATGCTCACTAGGACCACCATCATCTGGATGTGGCTTGAATATCATGTTTGGCTTCCTGTCCATGCATGAAACGACATATAATATCGATGAAACGTCGTCTGCAAAAGTTCTATTAAGTTGAATGGGAACGGAAAATAGATCCTTGAACTCTCGAACAATGACTCCCATAATGCATTTTGCATCAGCCCAAAGTGAGACTTGCTTGACAGTCGGATTTGATGTTAGGTCGATAATCTGGATGGATTTTGCATCCTTTAAGATTCCCCTGCGTGCTATTTCGTTTTTAAGATCGAGAAATATTTTCTGACGCATTGCTTCATAGTGAAGAAGTTTGGGAATATAGGGTATGCGTGGAACGCC
>JAUXEQ010000054.1 GCA_030620455.1 bacterium
AGACAGATTGCTGTATAGGTCCAATCCTCAATTGAGATGTATTAACAAGATCATAAATATCTTTATAATAACCAGCAGCTTTTATAGTCCAAACTTTAGTAAATGCGTATGCAACCCCAAGCTCATAGGCAATAGTTTTTTCGTATGAAAGATTAGGATTACCTAATAACCTTCCTGCAGATGACCCCTGATTTGCTGATTGATATAATTTGTCCAAACCGGGCAATTGATAGAAGTGCCCATAGCTGAAGAATAGCTTAGATCTTTCAGTTATTGGATAACTCATACCAAGTCGAGGAGAAACTCGGAAAGCAGATTTTGCAACTCTTTTATCCTCTTCATCCCACCATTGGCTTAATTCACTTTCTAATTCTCGCTGCATAGAATCGACAAGAATTTCCTTCGCCTGAATGAACCAATCGAATCTAATACCTATATTAGCAATTAGTCCACCATATTCCATTTTATCCTGAAGATAATATGCAAGTGACATAGGTGATCTAGTATAGAAGAACCTAAATACACCATGGTTAGGCCATGGCATGTTATCGGGAATACCGTCATAATATGCTTCGGGATATTGTATCTCATTCATATTTAATTTCATAAATTGAACTTCAAATCCGCTTTTAACCTGATTATTCCTATCCATCTGAGATGTAACATCGCCTTTAATCATAAAAACCTCAGATTTTCTTTTATGCCAAACAGCCCATTGCGAAAAACCTCGATACTGAAATCCAGAATAGGAATCATATTTTCTATTACCATTTCTATCTATATACAATTCGCCTGGGTAAACAGCTGATGGAAATTCCCCTTTATCACTCCAATCGTCGCAAACGAAATTAGGCGAGTCCCAATACCCGTTACCGTTAAGGTCAAGGAAAGGTTCACCATATTCACCCACATCGTATTTCCCGTTACCGTTAGCATCAACATAATTGCACCAACCATCTCGGGTAGTCAACACACCATCCATGTTAATATCGATATACTCTCCTGGTTGTGGAATATCATCACCATTATTATCCACCCACGTATATTCTTCAATTAAAGTAGTACCGGGTGTTTCGAAATACGACCCGAAAACGAACTCACTGTAATCCTTTTTACCATTCCCATTTATATCGATCCATAATGTGTCCATAACAAAGGGAAAAGGTCCAATTCCTTTTAACAAATTCTCATAACTTATGCCATAAGGAAAAGCGTCGAGGAACGGCTCACCATCCATGAATCTTTCACCCAAATAGAATACACCACCTAATGGAGATCTAAAGTTTGTCATTCTCGGTTCAAAAACGCCATTTCGGTTCCAATCCCACCAAGGTTCCTCGCCAGGTTGAGGAGGAATTGAATCAACAGCAATCGTATCAATTCTTAAAACATGCTCTCTCGTTGCAGGATCTTTCCAAATCGTATCAACTCTTAAGGCTAATGGTTGCCACGATTCTCCATAGTCGTACATGCCGTTTCCATTGAAATCCCACCATGGCACTCTTATCTGTGGTTTTCCATCGTTATTAACATCATACCAGTCATCCATATTGCGATATATACTCGAGTCTGCGTAGAAATCACCCGGACACAGATCATTAGGTTTTTGAGTTGTACTAGAGGATAAATATCCAATCCTTGCTTCATAGAAAGTTCTGGGAGAAACATTGTGCGTTAACGTTAAGTTAATTTGATGAGAATTATTCCTAATTATATACATAGAATTTGGCGTGTAATATAGACCCCAACTAAAATGACGGTGTTTTTGCCAGTTTCCGGTATATGCTAATATAAGTTTCATTGCTGGTGTGATTTTTTGCTTTAGCTTGATCGTAGTTTTATAGGTATTTACTCTTCTCTCCGGGAAAAAACCATACCAACCATACTTAACTTTATATGGACTATTAATTTCATCAAGAGTAGCTATAGGAGGACCACTTAAATCGAACGCTCTATTCAAAGGTAAACGACCATCATAATTTTCGCCAGTTACAGAGATGAAATATGAAATTCTCTTGTCTCTTGGGAGTTTGAACCCTAACAAAGGGAAAAAATATGTTGAAATCGGCTCAGGACCGGATAGTGACATATCAAGTTTATCGGAAAAAGAAGAATGTTTATTCAGAGCATCAATCCTAAAATTTGAGGTAGAATATCCAAAAGAACCTGACATTTTATTCGGGTCGCCTTCTTTTGTAACAATGGAAACCACAGCAGAAAGAGCTCCACCATGCTCTGCATTGAAAGCACCAGTCATTGTTCTGATTTCCTGAACTGCACTGGTTGAAACTCTAATAGCTCTATTTCCATAAGTAGGATCCTGTACAGGCATTCCGTCAACTTTACAGGAAACTTCTCTTGCTCTACCACCTCTAAAATGAAGTTGTCCATCTTGACTTATTACGCCTACTTGATGAGAAATAATTTCTGTAACACTTGTAACAGGCATTGTCTCGATCTGGTCTGCGTCAGCATGAGTTTCAGAGGTCGTAACATCCATCTGTATCGGTTCACGTTCTGCTGTTACAATGATTTCCTCGGCTCTTAGGGCTTTTGAAACCAATTTAAAATTTATGGTGGTTGTTCTATCAGATCTAACAATAACGTTTTTTACTGTCATAGGTGAATATCCCATAGCTGAGGCTCGAAGGTCGAAGATTCCCGGTCTAATGTTTAGAATAAAATAAAATCCATCAAGATCTGTAGCAGCTCCGGTAATGCTTTGTCCAGTTGCTGGATTTATAACCTCAACATCCGCAGATATAATAGGTTCTCCAGTTTCACCATCGATAACTTCACCAGAGATTTTTCCTGTTACACCAGCCCAGGAATAACTTATAAATAAAATAATTAAAATTAATGAAAGTTTAAATAAGCGGTAAGACATAAAACCCCCCTTATATATATTTAATAATTACTTTCAAATATTAATATAATAAAAAAAATACTTAATACAACTGTCAAGCCCTTTCGATAAATCTTTAATTGTTTGTATAGAAATTATTTGCAATTTAATTCAAATCAATATTTTTCCAACTTAAAATGTAAGTATAAATGTAAATATTTATATTTAAAAATAGGGGTAATAATGATAGTAATTAAAAGTATTCGTGAGATGCAATCAATATCCGAATCCGCAAGGAAATCAAATAGAATTATTGGTTTTGTGCCTACAATGGGATATTTTCACGATGGTCATTTATCCTTGATGAAAATCGCTCGACCTAAATGCGATTTATTAGTTGTTTCCATATTTGTAAATCCTATACAATTTGGAGTAAATGAGGATTTTTCTAAATATCCGCGAGATATTAAACGCGATAAAGAACTTTGCGAATCAGTTAACGTCGACATCGTTTTTATACCTAACGAATGCGAAATATTTCCTCCAGATTTTTCAACAAAAGTAGAGATCGCTGGACGAGTTACCGAATGTTTATGCAGCGCATTCAGACCAGGGCATTTTTCAGGAGTAGCAACAATTGTAGCAAAACTCTTTAATATTATTAAACCACATTTTTCGGTATTTGGGCAAAAAGATGCTCAACAATTAGTAGTAATAAAAAAGATGGTAAAGGAATTGAATTCCCCAGTGGAAATTGTTGCCGGAGCGACTGTTCGAGAACAAGATGGCTTGGCAATGTCATCGCGGAATGAATATTTAACTCCTGAACATCGACAGGTTGCACCTGTGTTATATAAATCACTTCTCCGAGCAAAGGATTTACTCATATTAGGACAGAAAGACACAAGTGTAATTATATCTGAGATTAGGAAATTCATTGACTCTAATGGACCTTTTAAGATTCAATATATTGAAATACTCAACGCTGACACTCTTGAATCGATTGCATCTGCAAAAGGGAAAATCATAATCGCTCTTGCAGCATTTTTAGGAAAGACTAGATTAATAGATAATATTGTAGTAGAACTATAATTTTCAGATGTTTGTGAGATAACTAATTTAGTTTATAACAAATGGCTTGGATGTCTCATTACTTGCAGATAACTTTTTACTTCTATTTAAAATATAGATTTTTCTAAAGCAAAAAAGCATAACATTGTGACACAATAAATCAATTATTAAGTTAACTATCTATCGATAAAATATCATCCATTAATTCCGGTATTAGCTTATTCATTTTAAGAAGAACGATACCTCTTTTTGCCTCATTCGAGCATACCAAAATTATAGAGAACTTGTAAAATTCCTCAGTACAAACCTTCACGAAAATATTATCGCTCCCAGAAATTGATATATCTACCCCATCAATTTCATTTAAACCAAGATCCTTTATAATTTTATTGGCATGTTCTAACATATCCATAAACATAGATCCCATAGATTCGATATCTATATCACCCTTAGTGAAATCCGCTAACAATTCACGGTTAGTACCAAATAAACCTACTCCTTTAAAACCTTTTATTTCTTGCAAAACTATGAGTTTCTTTTCTAAAGATACTTTTTCTTCATCTATATACTCATATTCCACTGCTTGCTTAGTTTCTAACGATTCAGTTTCTCGCTCAAACTTCTCATCTTTGTCAATTTTAGACATAGGTACTTCATCTGGAATAATTATCTCGTCTGATAATACTTTTTCTTCAACATTTGATAACTCTGAATCTTCAGGTTTTTCCGGTTCCGGCACCTCAATCTTTTCTTGAGATGTTTCGACTTCAACATCGTGTTGTAATGCATCATCAATGTTTTCCACAGTGTCTGTATCGGTAATTTGTACCTCTTCTAACCTATCCAGTTTCTCAGATTGTTTCTCGTGACTAAAGGATTCATATATCAATCTTACACCTTTTTCTATTTCAGATATCTCCTTGGTGAATTTAGATTTAGCCGAGCTTAAATCTTTAAAGGTTTTAATTCTCTCTGTATGAGTTATTTCACTTTCTTCATTAAGGTCCTCATCCACTGCAGTTTTGTCCTTTAATTCATTGGCTCTAAGTAATAATTCTGACAAAGGAAAATCGATAACAGGATTATTAATTTTACGCAGGCTTTCAATTTCTATTTTACTTCTTGTCCATGAAAGAATTGTTACCGCTGCATCGATACCGCGCATTGAACCAACCATTGCATCGTTTACCTGTCCACTTTGAATAAAAAGAAAACCCACTTTTGTATCAGAAACGATTTTAAGAGTACAAGATTTTTTTTCTATTTCCAGCATTTGAAGAAATGTAGGAAGCGTAATTACGCTAATTCTTTTATCAGTGGGCTCTAATAATTCATCAAAAACTCTGTCACCTAAGTAAGAAATACTAAATGGTTTTCTTATGAAATTTTCGAAACCTAATTTTACGAGTTTCTTTTCGATTTCGGAATCACCATATCCGGAAATGACGATAACAGGCACATCCGAATATTCTCTCGTCATTAATGCTAATAGATCATATCCATCCTCAAGTGGCATTCTTAAATCGGTAACAAGCAGATTAATCGTTTTCTTTTTAAGAAATTCTCTCGCTTTTTCACAAGTTCCAGCAATCAAAACATTCAGTTCTGGAACCATTTCCTTAAATCCACCGAGAAGGATATCCAAAACTGTTTGATCATCATCAACAATTAAAATGTTTTTCATAGCAATCCTGACTAATGGTATTATCAGTTTATTTCAACAAATAAACACTATCCATGATTATATCAATTCTAATAATTTTCAATAAATAACCTAAAAATAATTGCTTATCAACATGATTATGTCAATACTAAATCTTTGAAAATTAATAGTCTATACAATCTCAGAATATATTAAAACTTAATATTACTATATAAATAAAATGTTAAATAATTCAACACCTATTTCATTTTTAAGCTTTAAATATTCTGGTTTTGAATAAAAATAAGTTTATCTTTAATAGTTATTTGATTTATAAATGATTTTTTTACATGTATTTATTCATAGGGAGATCAGAGATATGAAAGCACTTCGTAAATTTTCATTGCTTCTATTCATAATTTGGATAGTTGTTTCTAATTCCTTTTTTTCCGGTTGCGCTGGAGTAATGAATACTATGCAATCTGGAGATAGTGAAATTCTGGATGAAGGTTCACCTTATTTCTTTACTTTCTCCAAAAGCTATGATTTAACCGAAGCTACTGTAGGACATCTTCCTGTTGTTGTCGATGAAACTTGGCTTAATAGTGAAAACAAACATGCTTTAACAGAACTTTCATCCGAAATGACAGCATTATTAGATAGTGTTAGGTGGACTATCCCGCTAAATGTGAAAGATTTACCTAGAAAAGGAATACCGTATGTATATTTCGGTAACGCAGAAAATACTACCACCGAAAAGACATATGAGAAAGAATTCGGGAGGACATATTTAATGTTAAGAATACTCAATTCATCTCGAACATGGATCGATTCCGTGTTTAATTTAATTGAGAATGAAAATATTGATTATATACTTTTTATATCATTGGGTCGTACGGAATACTTTGCACAATCAACAGGAAAAGTCGGAGAGAATTATATAGATATGGGAACGGGTTACGAGTTACCTATCAAGGAATTGGTAGCCTTAAATGCACCTATACCTGTTCTTCAAATTAAAGGAGCATTAATCGATAGAAAAGGAACTATACTTCGCGCAGGTGCTGAAGGAATATTACCATTACAACCTTCTAAATTTAAAGTATCTAAAATAAAAATGGATAATATACTCACAGAAAAAGACATTCAAAAAATGATGGTTAAGGAACGTCGTAATAACTTACCAAAAAGTCCACTAACATGGCAGATCTGTTTGCAAAATTTGACTGCTAACTTATTGGAACGAAAAGAATTAATACTTAAGTGAAATATTTCCAAAAAGGTCAATTTTTTTGAAAATTCCCTAAAGAATTCCTATATTTTCAATCGTGATCCAAAAATGCAGCAGACACAAAAAACAGAATTGCTTTATGGTCGGCAACCAATACTTGAAGCCATCATTGCCGGCAGAAAAATTTATGAAATATACGCTACAGAAAGCGCAATTAAATGGCTTTTTAAGAAAATTAAAATAAGCAATTACAATATTGATATCAGATACAAAATACTCACTAAAAGTGAAATATATGAAAAAATAAATCGTAAAGATCATCAAGGACTGATTGCGCTATCCGAGGATTTCAAATACACCAATTTCAATATCATTTTATCGAGACATCCTAAAATTATATTATCTATCGACCGCATAACTGACCCTCATAATCTTGGAGCAATTATTAGAACTGCAAATATCTTTAATGTTGGTGGCATTGTATTACAAACTCGAAATTGTGCTAGAATCACTCCTGTTGTTGTACACATAAGCTCTGGTGCTACTGAACATACTCCAATATGTATTGTCGATTCGATAGCTCATACTTTAAAACTATGTAAAGAAAATGGATATTCGATAATCGCAGGCGTAAAACCGCAAGAGAATTCCATATCGATACAAAATTTTAAATGCTCAAATCGAGTTGTTCTGATTTTAGGTTCTGAGGGTGAAGGAATTAAGGACTCACTATTGAAGAAATGCGATCTATTATTGTCAATACCACAAGCTGGTGAGATCGAATCATTAAATGTATCTGTTGCAGCAGGTATTATTTTATATCAAATTGCTCTTAAGGTTGGAATGCTTAAATGCGAAATCCAAAAATAAAAACCATTAATTAAGTCGTTTTGAATTGAAATATAGAGCAATGTAAAGTCTTATAATTAGCTTATTTATAAACAGTATTAGTTGTCGCAGTCAATATATAGGCATTCTCCTAATCGATAATTCCTATAAGTTCAAGCAAATACCGGGTTCTATTTGAGTTAAACCTTCACTCTTGTATTTTTTGCCAAGCTCAAATCCAGCTTTTAATGCTTTTAAATTCGTCTCAAGAAATTTAGATTTTTCAAATCTATCCTCAACAGCACTCTTAATCGACTTTTTAGAAACAATCCCAGTGAATTCCGTCAAAAAACCTAATGTTACCATATTTGCTACAATAGGATTAAGAAATTTATCAAGACTGGTTTTCAAAATCGGAACTTCAACTGTCATGACAGAACCAACAACAGTTTCCACTGCATTTGAATCAGCAATAATTATTCCGTTAGGTTTAACTGAAGCAGCATAATATTCGTAAGCTCCAGGAGTTAACGCAATTAGGATGTCGGGAGTTATACATTCCGGGAAATAGATTGTTTTGTCGCTAATAATGACATCAGCCAAAGTAGCTCCACCACGAGCCTCAGGACCATAAGTCTGACTTTGAGAAGCATTTTTTTTATCTCCCAACGATATAGCTTTAGCTAAAAGCATACCCATAGAAATTATGCCTTGTCCACCTGCACCAGCTATTCTAACTTCAAATCTGTCAATCTTATCTGGTAATATTCCGTTTTTGTTA
>JAUXEQ010000061.1 GCA_030620455.1 bacterium
CGATACTGTTTCTGATAGCATGGTTTTGGATTGTTTCAGTAATGCGAGTAATGCTGGGTATCAGATTTCTATAGGAACTTCTTATGCCACTGGAACCGGTATTGGTTTTTTAGAATATCAATTCGATTCTACGCCTGATAGATTTGCTGCTATTAGGAATCAGCTGTCCTCTGGAGCAAAAACAATGCTTTTTGAGTTTGGACTCGAAGGAGTTTCAAAAAATCAATCACGAAAAACAGATAGAGATTCTTTGTTTGCATCGATTGTGAGATGGTTCGGGAGCAAGTATGTCGATATAAAGGAATCGAATAATAAAGCCAATAAACCAGAGCTTATCGAGATTAAAGCCAGTCCAAATCCTTTTAACGCAAGTATTGAAATAACAGTCTTCTGTCCAGAATCCTATACAGCTTTTATTATGGATATGAACGGAAGGCGTGTGAAAGATTTTGGGTATTTTGACGGTTCTAATTCATTTAAAAGAATTACGTGGTTTGCAGTCGATAATTTTAGTGCAAAAGTTACATCCGGTGTTTATCTTTTCATAGTAGCGACCGATAGAGCCGTTCATGCTAAGAAGATAATTTTTTTGAAATAGGAAGGTTTTACAATGAAGGATGCATTTTCTGTTTTTATAACGGGCGTTGGTGGGCAAGGTATTATACTTGCCAGTGAATTGCTTTCGGATGTTTCGCTGAAGGCTGGTTTCGATGTGAAAAAATCTGAGGTACACGGTATGGCTCAGAGAGGTGGTTCTGTCGTAAGCACGGTCCGTTTCGGAGATAAAGTACATTCACCATTGATTTCTCCTGGAGAGGCTGATGTCGTTCTGGCTTTCGAACCTTTAGAAGCATTGAGGACTTTGCACTTTTCAAAGCCCTCAGGAAAGGTTGTTGTTAATTCGAGACCTGTGATGCCGGCAACTGTTGCATCTGGAATGGCAACGTACCCAAAAGATGTGTTCGAGCAGATCAAGAAAGTTGTGCCAGATGTTGTTGTTGTTGATGGCGTAGCTTTAGCAAAAGAAGCAGGAACAGTTAGAGCGGTTAATGTAGTGCTTTTGGGTGCACTTTCAAATTATTTACCATTTAAGCAGGAAACTTGGGAAGAAGTTATAAAGGAGAGGATTCCGCATAAATATTTGGATGCAAATTTGAGGGCTTTCAATAACGGCAGAAATGTTATTAACATGTAAAGGTTATGATGTTTAAGAATTTATCCATAGTTATAGTTTTCCTAGTTTTGATTTCCTCTGCTTGGTGTGATTTTGACATACCTAAAAATGCAGGAACAACGGCTTTTCCGTTTCTTTTAAAGTTGCAATACGATGCACGAGCTACAGCTCTTGCTGGTATGATTGCAAATTGGTACAAATTCCCGGGATATACGATTTGTAACCCATCAACACCATCTATTGCCGGTGCAAGTGGAATAGCTGTTGTATATGGAAATTATTGGGGTCTTTTTAATACAGGTGGATTGGCGTATACAAGAACTTTCGGAGAAACTAAGGATCATTATGTTACATTTGTATTGCTTGGCGTCAGCTACGGAGAATTCATAAAAACGAATATCGATGCTCAAGAAATAGGGACATTTACACCGGGAGATTTCGAATTTGTCACTGGTTATTCGCGAAGAGTAGGGAAATATTCATCTATTGGAGTCAATGTTAAGTTTATCTATTCATACGCTGACATATTCTCAGCATCTGCTTTTGCATTAGATGTTGGGTTTTCGAAGAGATTGCGTAGAAAGAGAACTCAATTTGCAGTTGTCGTGGAAAACCTTGGTTTTATGCTTTCAACCTATGGTGATGAGAAAGCTAAACTACCTCTCTGTCTGAAGGTTGGTGGTTGGACAGACTTACCGGAATTCCCGGGTGCATTAAACGCTCAACTGGAATTGTCAAAGGATAATGGTTTTAGATTCGGTTCTTTGGCTCTATCCCCGAAAATCGGACTCGACATCGAACCTGTAAAAAATATCGAGATCTTAATTGCATATACTATGAAACCTACCAAGGGGAATAGCTCCTCGCTTCTTGGATTGTCTGGTGGTGTTGTAGTTGATTTGAAGAAAGTATCTTTTGAATACGGAATTCAGCATACTGGACAGTTAGGATTGGTTAACAGATTTACATTAAATTATCGCGGGATATAAGTTTCACTTATAGTTAATAATATTATTATCTATAGAATATTAGTAAAATCGAGTGATTCTTTTCAATTTTTTAAACGGTGGTCTTCGCTTTTTCTTGCCATCTGTTTCAGGCTGGATGTTTAATTCTTTCTGAATTTCCTTAATCTGGTCTCTTATGAATGCTGCGTATTCGAAATTTAGCTCTTTAGCAGCTTGCTTCATCAATCGAATTAACTCGTCAACTTTTGCAACTGCTGGTAATTCGCTTAAATAACTTGGCAATCGATCGGCATCCGATTCTTCGTCTTTATAGAGCTTCTCATCGGCGACACGTGTCGTCAACATTATTGATTCTACTGTTTTTATAATTGATACTGGATTAATATTGTGCTTCTTATTGAATTCGATTTGGATTTTTCTTCGTCTATCTGTTTCCTCAATTGCAAAGGTCATTGAATCTGTCATTCTATCCGCATATAGAATTACTGTTCCAGCCTTATGGCGTGCAGCTCTCCCAGAGATTTGAATTAATGATCTTTTAGATCTAAGAAAACCTTCCTTATCGGCATCCATTATTGCTACAAGAGATACTTCCGGTAGATCCAAACCCTCACGAAGAAGATTAACTCCTACAAGAACCTCGATATTGCCTAAACGCAAATCCCGAAGAATTTCAACTCGTTCGATTACATCTATTTCGGAATGAAGATATCTGGATTTACTGCCCAATGATTTAAAGTAATCTGCAAGGTCTTCTGCCATTCGTTTCGTTAATGTGGTAACTAAAACTCGTTCATTAATATCTATACGTTGTTTTATTTCTCCCCACAAGTTCTCTACCTGACCCTTTGTAGGTCTAACCTCGATAGTTGGATCAACTAATCCAGTTGGTCGGACAACTAGTTCTACAATCTCACCGTCAACCTTCTCGAGTTCAAAATCACCAGGAGTAGCAGACAAATAAAGCGTTTGAGGACATAGAGATTCGAACTCCTCGAAAAAAAGTGGTCGATTATCTAAGGCTGACGGTAATCTGAAACCGTACTCTAACAAAGTTTTCTTCCTCGATCTATCGCCATGATACATCCCTCTTAGTTGGGGTAAAGTGGCATGCGACTCATCGATTACGACAAGGAAGTCATCAGGGAAATAGTCCATTAAACAACTTGGTCTTTCTCCCGGTTTACGACCTGCCAAATGTCTTGAATAATTTTCAATTCCTGGACAAAATCCAACCTCTAATAATAGTTCGATATCAAACAAAGTTCGCTGTTCGATTCTCTGTGCTTCGAGAAGTTTATGTTCCGACTTAAGTTTTTCCAGATACTCGGTAAGTTCTTTTCTAATAGACTTCGTAGCACGTTTAATGTTGGCATGACTGGAGACAAAATGGCGTGCAGGATATATGAAAACTTCGCCTAATTCTCCCAAAAGCTCTCCAGTCACGGGATTGAGAAGAGATATCCTTTCAGGAACATCGTCCCAATATTCTATTCGAATAACGTGTTCCTCATATGCCGGGTAAATTTCTACGACATCACCTCTTGCTCTGAACGAGCCACGATAAAAATCGATTGGATTTCTAACATAATGTATGTCAACAAGCTTGTGAATTAGTAACTCTCTTGAAGGACTGCTGCCAACTTTCACTATTGCGACCATGTCTCGAAAGTCTTTGGGTGAGCCAAGCCCATATATTGCACTGACAGACGCAATTACGATCACGTCCTTACGTGATAGAATCGATGATGTAGCATGTAAGCGAAGTCGGTCGATATCTTCATTTATATCTGCATCTTTTTCTATGTATGTATCTGTTTCCGGTATGTATGCTTCAGGTTGATAATAATCATAGTAGGAGACAAAAAATTCCACAGCGTTGTCAGGGAAAAATTGTTTAAATTCACCGAACAATTGAGCTGCAAGGGTTTTATTATGAGACATTATTAGTGTTGGTTTCTGTATTTTCTCAATTAGTTTTGCGACTGTATAAGTTTTGCCGGAGCCAGTGACACCCAATAATACTTGATGAGTTTTATCACCAAGAAATCCTTTGACAAGCTCTTGAATTGCTTCAGGTTGATCCCCTTTTGGCTCAAAGGGTGCATGTACTTTAAACTTTTTTTCCATTTTAACCTATTTTAAAACTTTTACATAAACTTCTTGAAGAGATTAAGAATTCCTTGTTTCCAAGCGACTCTATGGGTGACTCCGGAACCGGTTTCCAGCAAATCTTTATGTTCGAGATACCATTTATATGATCTAATTAATGCTTCTGCATTGCTAAATTTAGGAACCCATCCAAGTTGTTTTTCTGCTTTTTCTATCGATACATAAGAATCTTTATCTGCGGTATCATATACCCATTTATATAGCGGGGATATTCTAAGCGCCCAGAGAATCTCGAGTGCTGGTTTAACTAACCATGATGGTGTACGCATAACTCTTGAGCCGGTACTGGCATAATGACAAAGAGCACCAAGAAATTCATTGATCTTGCCCACGATTTTAGCACCGATATTAAAGTTCTCGTTGATTTCCTCACACGGTAACGTCAACGTGAGATAAATCGCATCAACAAGGTCGCTAACTTCTAATAGTTGATATTCGTTTTTGCCATTGCCTATGATAGGTATTTTTGCACCGCTTTCGATCCAATCGTAAAGTATCTGGAAAACTCCCAGCCTACCTGTACCTATAAATGTTTTAGGTCTAACAATTGGAACGCAGAAGTTATTTTTTCGGTATTCCTCGCAGATGTATTCCGCTTGAATCTTACTCTCGCCGTATGGACCGACACCAATAAGCGGATCGTTCTCATAGATAGGATGTTGATCCGGCACACCATAAACAGCTGTGGAGGATATGTAGATAACTCTTTCAACTTTATTCCTGCGAGAAGCCTCGAGAATATTTCTTGTTCCATCGATATTAGTAGTAAAAATGTCTTTTTTACTCCAAAGCGGTAACGCAGCTGCAGCATGAACAACTTGATCTACATCAGACAATAATTTCATCATTAATTCAAAATCTCTAACATCGGATTCATAATATTTAACATTCTTTGGATATTCTGATGGGTTAAGCGGTGCAATATCAATTACTACAACCTTATCAAACTTGTCTGCTAACATGTTACATAGATGATATCCAAGAAATCCGGAACCGCCAGTAACTGCGAGTTTCATAACACCTCCGATAAAAAAATATATTCAGTCATGTTAAAAAAATTTAAATATTTCATTTTTTTCAAATAGTAATTATTCCCATTCAATTGTAGCTGGTGGCTTAGAGGAAATATCATAGACTACACGGTTTACGCCTTTAACTTCGTTGACAATTCTTGAAGAAATTTTAGCCAACAATTCATACGGAAGTCTTGACCAATCGGCGGTCATTCCATCTGTGGAATTTACCGCTCTGAGAGATATTACATTCTCATAAGTTCTTTCGTCTCCCATAACGCCAACAGTTTTTATAGGTAAAAGCACCGCAAAAGCCTGCCAAACATTATCATATTCACCAGAATTCTTAAGTTCCTCGATAAATATTGCATCGGCTTCTTTAAGAATATTTAGCGATTGTTGAGATACTGCTCCTAAGATTCTCACAGCAAGACCCGGTCCTGGGAACGGATGGCGAAATAGCACTGAATGAGGGATATCCAATGTTTTACCAAGTTCTCTTACTTCATCCTTGAAAAGTTCGCGTAAAGGCTCGATTAACTTGAATCCGAGTTTCTCTGGAAGTCCACCTACATTATGATGAGTTTTAATTGTTGCTGAGGGTCCTTTAAATGAAACGGACTCGATGACATCGGGATAGAGTGTTCCTTGTGCTAACCATCGTGCATTGGGGATATTTTTTGCTTCTTTTTTAAAAATTTCTATAAAAGTGTTACCGATTATTTTTCTTTTTTGCTCGGGATTTTCAACATCCTCAAGTCGAGCGAGGAATTCCATCGAGGCATCGATGTATTTAAGCTCAAATCCAAAAATATCTTGAAAGTTTTTTTTAACTTCTTGTGCTTCGTTCTTGCGAAGAAGTCCGTTGCCTATGAAGATTGGAACTAACCTATTCCCGATTGCTCGAATGAGAATTGCTGCTACCACAGTGGAATCCACACCACCTGAATATGCGAGGATAACTTTTTCCTCTGGTCCGACTTTTTGAGAAATTTCATTTATTTTTTGCTGAGCATAATTAGACAAATCGAATGTTCTTTTACATTTGCAAATACTCCGCACAAAATTTTTGATTATTTCTATCCCATATTCGGTATGCTTAACCTCAGGATGAAATTGCGTACCGTAGATTCTTATACTCTCATTGGCTATTGCAGCGATAGGTAATGTATCACTGTGAGCAATAGCGTGGAAGCCTTTTGGAATTCTTTCAATATTGTCACCATGGCTCATCCAAACTATAGAAGTTTCAGGAATCGAAGTGAATAATTTACATTCGGTATCAATAGTTAATTTAGCTTGTCCGTATTCCCTTCGACGTGATCGAGCAAGTTTACCGTTAAAATGTTTTGCTATTAGTTGCATTCCATAACAAATCCCCAGTATAGGAACTCCAAGTTCGAAAACTTTCTTATCAATTTCTGGTGAACCGGTTTCGAGGACGGATTCCGGACTTCCGGAAAGAATAAGACCTTTAAGAGAATTATTCACAAAGACTTCTGGTTTTGCATCGAAAGGGAGTAACTCAGAATAAACACCAATTTCTCTAATTCTCCGAGCAATAAGCTGTGAATATTGAGAACCAAAGTCTAAAATTGTTATCTTCTCATTCATTGATAATATCCAGTTTAATCTGTATAAAATAGTAAAATATAGAGATATATAACGAATATTTTTGCATAGTATAACGATTAATCACCGAAAGCTACACCACCAAATCCAACTTTAAAATGAATATACGGTCCCGAAAGCCCGGGATTGGGACCATCAGCAACTTCTATGCTACCAATTTCCCATCCGTTTTTAAAAGTTGCAAATTTATAACCTGCATTTACACCAAAAATTAAACCTATTCCGCCAAATCTACTTTTAGTAAAACTTAATAGGTAATTTGCTTCCACTTCAGCTTTAAGCATCAATCCACCTGAACTAAGAAGTGACATTCTCCTCGGATTTTCGATTACCTCATCGAAGTTGAGTTCCTCATATTTATCATAAATTTTAATGTTTATGTAACCTCCACCAATAGCAATTTTTGGACTTAGATAGAATCCTCCTGTTGTATATACAACATACCCTAGATTTATGAAAAAATAGTTAATATGAAAATCAGCAATTAGAGAATCATTCTCAAGTTCCTGAGAAAATGCATAACCTTCACCACCAAGAAGAAGTCCTGCAATTATTGCATTACCACCGCCACCTATGGAGAAATGATTTCCATTAATTTCACCAAAACCATTTGAATTAAAATTATCCCTAAGTTCAGACATACGTGGCATTTCCATTCCAAGGTTAAAATAGCCCACACCGCCAGCGATTATTGTTCCTTTTGCATAAACTATACTGAAAAAAGATAGAAGAATAATTAGGCAAAAAATAATTTTCGATTTCATTTCTATACTCCTTAATTCTCTAATACATTCAAAGAAATCTATATACCTTTGTCTCTTATCCAAGATTCAATGTATTTTGAAATCATTCCCGAAATTTCCTCAATTTTAACTCTAACCTGAACCATTGTGTCTCGTTCCCTAATTGTAACCGTTCGATCTTTAAGCGTCTGACCATCTACAGTAACGCAAAAAGGCGTACCCGCTTCGTCCTGCCTGCGATACCGTCGACCAATTGAATCCTTTTCGTCATAGAAAACCATGAATTCCTTTCGAAGGTCCTGTGCAATCTCCTTTGC
>JAUXEQ010000154.1 GCA_030620455.1 bacterium
AAAATTTGGAAATGGTTTCATATGCCGGAAGATAAACTTATTGTATTGAAAGACCTTGATTTTGAGCTCGAACGAGGTGAGTTTGTCTCTATTGTAGGTGAATCAGGGGTTGGGAAAAGCACGTTCCTTCATCTAGTTGGATTTCTTGATCAACCCTCTAAGGGTGAACTCATCCTGAATGGTATCGATTATAAAATGTTATCTAATACCGAAAAAGCAGCGATAAGAGCTTCCACAATTGGTTTTGTTTTTCAGTTTCATCACCTTCTTCCAGAATTTACAGCTTTGGAGAATTTAATTATTCCAGGATTAATCTCCGGTAAAAATGGTAGGGGAACGACTAAAAGAGCTAAGATGTTCCTTAAAGTATTCGGTATTCTAAATAAAGCAGATCATTATCCTCTGCAACTTTCCGGAGGAGAAGCACAACGTATTTCATTGGCTCGAGCCCTTATGAATAAACCTCAATTGCTTCTTGCGGATGAACCGACAGGGAATCTCGATGAGAAGAATTCTGAAGTATTTATGGATTATCTTGAACAGCTCAGGAATAATGAAGATATTACTGTAATATTTGCTACACATAATATGGAACTTGCAAAGAGGGCTGAACGTATATTGAACTTAAAAGATGGTCATCTTAGTGAGATGAGGACAAATTAAATGAAAAATTTGTGTGAAATATGCAAAAAGAGAGAAGCAACGCACGAAGTTGTCCAATTTATCAACGGTGAGAAAAAAGTTGTTAGTATATGCGATAAATGTGTTTTAATAGTGGGTATGCAAGATCAATTAACTACTTTAGAAAAATCCAGTAAGATCGAAAAACTCGTTTGTCCGGTCTGTGGATGGCAATTAGCTAATCTTGCAGAAAGTGGTTTAGTAGGATGTCCGACTTGCTACGATACTTTTTCTGAATTCCTTAAAATTCTTATATTTAAACCTGTTAAAAACCCTAAATTTAAACAGATTAAATTCGAGAAAAAGCAGTTACCGATGGCAAAGCTTGCCACGTTGAGATTGCAATTACGAAGAGCGATTGAAGAAGAGCGTTTTGAGGATGCGGCAGAAATCCGGGACAAAATTAAGGAGATTGAAGACATGCTTACTTCTAAACAAGGTGATCTATGAACACTACAACATTTAGCAAATCTCCTCTTTGGCTGCAAAACGAACCTTCCAATAACGTTGTTTTGGGAATTTTTGGCGAGGCTTTTGCTAATATCGCAGAGCGGAATTTCTCGACAGTTCTGAGCCGAAGTCGATGTGATAGAATCTTTAACTCATTATCGGTTGTTTCGGAGGATCTTGGGTGGCAGGAATCTGATTTCTCACGTATTTCCGAAATAGAGTCGCTTATTTGTATGATACAATATGAGAGGCAGAATATACCGAGGGAAGTAATAAAAAAACCTATGAATGGGTTTCTGGCTATCAGTCCCGATGAATCTAAAACAATAATGATAAACTGGATAGATCATATTAAATTTTCTGTTAGGAATAGAAGTATAGATTTTAGTAACATAATCTATGAACTTGAGAATTTCGATGCAGTATTCGGGAAAAATTTTCAAAGGTCATGGAAGGATGATATTGGATATTTATCCGCGAATCCTTCAAATAGTGGTGCAGGAGCAATTTTTGGTGGTTTCGTTCATACGCCGGGATTGGTTATGACTGGTCAGTATGGCAGATTGAAAAGGGAACTAAGAGAAAATGGATTTTTGGTCACAGGTATTTTTGATGGTGGAGCAGAGGAGGTTTCCGGATTTCTGCAGGTTGTATTAAGAAATCTAGCTAACAATAATGTTGAACAACTTGCGGGAAATGTTGAGGCTACTTTAATTGGAATTACAAATAAAGAAATTGAAGCCAGAGAAATATTATGGAACAAGTCGAGAACCCAAACCGAGGACAAGATATCTCGGTCTGTGGGAATTGTCACCCATGCAAAGCTTATTGAATCATGGGAAATTTCCACTCTTTTGTCGGCAATACGTCTTGGGGTCTCTCTCGAAATTTTCCCAATGTCTTTCCAAACTGTGGACGATGTATTAATTACATCTCGGGATGCACATTTGGCGTTCCAAATTGAAGAAAAAGCTAACTATGGTAAAGCAATTCCTCAAAGAAGGATAGAGTTATTATCAAAAAAACTATGGTTTTCTTGACTTCATTAAATTTTTTGTTAGATTAAAGAACCTAGTCATCTGGAGGAAAAAATGGCTTTTAAATTCTCACCACTTCAAGTGCGTAATCAAGAATTTGCTAAAAGCATGAGAGGATACCGTCCAGATGAAGTAAAGCAATTTCTTACACAGGTTGCAGATTTCATCAATGAACTACTTCAAGAGGAACGCTCACTTAAAAATGAGGTGGAAACGCTAACAAGGCGAACAATTGAACTCGAGCGAAACGCCAACGCAATTAAGGAAATGATCGATGAAAGAGCTCAGAAGCTTATGAACTCGGCAAGGCAACAAGCAGAAAAACTTTTGATCGATGCTGAAAGAGAAAGAGAAAAAATTCTTAAGGAGGTGGGACTAAATTCCGAAAAGAAACGTGAAGAGCTTTATGAACTTACTGGAATCTACGAAGCATATAAACGTCAATTGCTTTACGTGCTGGAGGGTGTTTTCAATTCCGTTAAAAAGTTTGAGGAGTCGGTAGAGAATAGAACAGCTCAATCTGCAGTAGAAAAAATTGGACCAAAAATCGGTATCCTTCAACCAATAAATCCCATTATGGCTATTAGAAATACCGTTCACAGACGCAGAAGAGCTTTCTTTCTAAAACCTCAAGAAGAATAATCAAATAAATTATATTTTAATACTTTCTCAAAAAGATATTCTGGAGGAGTTATGCTTGAAATTAGAAACCAATTGAACCAAGCTATTTCTACAATACGTGAATTTTACAAAGGAACACCTCGCATTGGAATTATCTTAGGTACAGGACTTGGCAGAATAGTTGATTCGATTGAAATTCAGGTGGAAATTCCTTATTCTGAAATTCCTCATTTTGTTATTCCTACTGTAGAATTTCATACCGGAGAATTAATTTTTGGTAATCTTAATAATGTTCATGTTATGGCAATGAAAGGTAGATTTCACACTTACGAGGGTTGGTCGATGCAGGAAATAACTTTCCCAGTTCGAGTAATGAAAGCTCTTGGTGTGGAAGTAGTGATCGTATCTAATGCTGCGGGAGGATTAAATCCTCAATTCAGGAATGGCGATATTATGCTTATAACCGATCACATAAACCTTCTTGGAGATAATCCTCTTATAGGATTTAACGATGATGAGCTTGGATTAAGATTTCCGGATATGTGTGATTGTTATCCTAAGATTTTAAGAGATTTAGCAGAAGAAACAGCATTAGAACAGAATTTAAGAATCGTTCATGGTGTTTATGTTGCGGTTCAAGGACCAAATCTTGAAACTGCAGCTGAATATAGATATTTACGATCGATTGGCGCTGATGCAGTTGGGATGTCGACTGTACCCGAGGTCGTCGTTGCTATTCACTCAGGTATGAAGGTCCTTGGATTCTCGATTATTACCGACATGGGATTACCAGATGCACTCACACCTTGTACTCTCGAGGATATTATATCTATCGCAAATGCTGCTGACAATAGGATGGCTAAATTAATTTTTGCATTAGCTCCCAAACTCGAAAAAGAGATTTATTCCTAATAAATTTTTTTTAAATTCTTTTTTGCTTGAATTTAAGACATTATGTTACTATACTTATAATAAGATAATAACATTTAAATTAGGAGGTTATTATGAAATTGTGTTTTAAGGCTTTTCTTTTTATGCTAACGTTGTTTTTGATGTTTAATCTAACTTTTTGCCAGTGGTCTCTTCCTTTGACAGCAAATTTTGGGGGCACTACTCAAAATGTAACAATAGGAACGAATTCCTTTGCAAATGATGGATTGGATACATTCGATGTTATAACACCTCCACCTGGTCCGGGTTCAATTGTTTGCTATTTTGTCTGTCCGAGTTGTCCACCCGGAATTAAGCTTAAAACCGATATAAGAGCAATTGCGGATACAGTAGTCTGGCAATTCGGTTGTATTGGAGTTACTGCTCCAAGTATTCAATTTATGTGGCGTACCGACAGTCTGCCACGGTCTCTGGGAATAATTCAATTTGACACGACTGCTGCATTCACCTCGCCAATAAACATATACTTAATGCGTTCAATCAGTGTAAACACATCGGTTGCGTTAAGGGAACAAGCTTACTTTCGATTCATAGATACTACATCAACTGTTACTAGGGATACAATACCACCCTATGCTATCAATTTTTCACCGGAATGCGGGGACACCAATGTATCTGTTAGTCTGGATACAGTGCATTTTGATGTTCTCGACGACGATAGCAGTATCGATACAATTGAAGTCTTGTTTAATGGCATATATGTAACGTCTTCTTTGCTGTTAACTCCAATTACTGATGGTTTTCATGTAAAATTTGCTATCCCAACTGCTCTAACACATAAACAATGGTGCCGTCTTTTAATTATATCTAACGATAGCGTAGGCAATAGATTGGTCGATACGTGCGAGTGGAGAACTGTTATTGCAGATACAATGCCACCCTATGCTATCAATTTTTCACCAGAATGCGGGGACACCAATGTGCCTGTTAGTCTGGATACAGTACAT
>JAUXEQ010000084.1 GCA_030620455.1 bacterium
CCTTAAAAGCCAATAAGAATTTATCATTATTTTCATTGTAGTATTTACACAGGAAATTGTATATATCTGTTGCTGCAGCCTTATTCCAGAAATATCTTGGTGACTTACAAGCAAATTCATGGCTTAAACCAGCGAATAAAAGTGTCAATACGTCAAATCCAAGCTCTTTGGGAATTTGTTTATATTCATTATCTTCAAAATCAATACCACAACACCTTATAAAAGAATAATAGTTCTTCCGGAAATAGTCTTGACCTGCATTGAAATCCTCTTTATTCAGATTCTCTTCAATAAGTTCTTTCCCAAATATCTTTACGAACACATCATTCAAGTTTTCAAAATCGCTTTTACCCATTTTTCCTCTTTCTCTTTTTTTTTCATTTCGATGCCTTGTAAATCGAATCGGTTCACTCAACAAATTCCTTGAAATTGTCCCAATCTTACTCTTTAATATAATATTTATTTCAACTTTTACAAGACAGTGCTTTCCAAAAGGTCTGTCTACCTCGACAATCCACATTTCCAAATATCCTTACACCTCCGATACAGATAAAAAAGCGTTTGATGTCGGTAATTTATTTGGATGAAATTTCTTATTATGGTATATATTTTCTATTAAATAAAATTATGAATCAAAAATAATAGGAGTTGTACTGTGAGCCGAACTGTCGTTCCTAAATCAGTTTACGCTCCACTGTTGGTAATTTCGGCTTGCTTTGCGCTGGGAATAATTTTTGGGAACGACAAATCGATACCGATCTCGCAGTTAATATTGATCTCTATCCTTGCAGTTATATTAGCAATACTTGCTACACAAACTGATAGAAAAACAATTAGAATCCTTGCTATACTCATAGCCTTTTTTGCCGCCGGAGTTTTCAGAATATCGCTATCGCAAATACAACCCACCAATCTTTGGAGAAATTACGATAATATCACTGAATTCAGCGGAGTTGTAGTGAGCTATCCAGAACATAGAACCAATTTTTCCAAATTCACTCTGAGAATTCGATCGGTTACTGTAAATGAGAAGCACTATAAGGCATCTGGGAAAGTGTTGATATACATTGTGCCCAGTTCTAAATTGGAGATAGGCGATCAAATTGCAATCAAAGGAATCCCTGAATTAGTTCCGGAATCGGCAGCAAATTTCTTCATCCATAACTACGGTAACTATTTGCGTAACAAGGGAATATCGGGATCCTTGAGGACATATCGAAAGAATGTTAATTTTGTTAAATCTGATTTTAAATACATATTACTGAAAAAATTAGCGCGACTTAGAGAGATAATCTCGATCAAAATAAAGGGAATATTACCAGGAAACAACGGAGCACTTTTAGAGGGTATTATCTTCGGAAGAAGCAGCAGTCTGCCACGCAATATAAAAGATAAATTCAGCAATGCAGGTGTGTATCATATTCTCGCTGTTTCAGGATTACATGTTGGAATTGTTGCAGCAATTCTATACTGGATATTGAAGCGGTTAAAGCTAAGCCGAGTGCAAATTGCAATTTTAATTGCGATAGGATTATGTATCTATTGCTTGTTTGTCGGACTGAGAGACTCGGTTGTCAGAGCCAGCATAATGGCTGTCTTCATACTTTTCGCACCGTTAATATACAAACGAATGAATCCATTTAACGCCTTAGGTGCTGCAGCGCTTCTGATATTATGTTTTGCTCCAAAACAAATTTTTCAGTTAGGTTTTCAGCTTTCATTCGCTGCAGTAATCGGAATTCTATATTTTTTACCACGTATCAAATATTTTCTTAAGCTAAATATCCGTGAAGGTGGAAATATATTTTCATATATACTTGTCATTTTCTTCCTAACAGTTTCTGTTCAACTAGGGATATTACCAATTATTGCATCAAACTTTCATCAGATACACATCCTATCTCCAATAATCAATCTTTTTGTGATTCCTGCTGTAGGATTCGGTCTGTATTTCGGTTTTGCGGGATTGTTTGCATGCTTTATACATCCAGTATTAGGAAAATTCGGTATTTGTTGCGCAGGATCTATAATGGATTTTATTCTTCTGGTTGTGAGACTCTTCGATAGGATTCCATTTGAGTACATCGCAATCGCTCCTCCTTCCACATGGACAATCTGCGGTTTTTATCTATTTATTATAGGCATCTTTAACATTACTTTAAGTAAATGGGCTAAATTCTTCACTCTGACGGGATTACTTTTACTGATAGCTCCGATATCAAAGACAACACAAAATTATAATAACTGCGTTTTGTTCAATGTCGAAAAAGGTTTCGCAGCGTATTTCGAATGCGAAAAAGGGAATACAGCTCTTCTATGCGATAGCGATTTTTATAAATACTTAAATGTAGTCAAACCGTTCTTTCTTGCTCGGGAACATAAAAAAGCGGATATGTTTATATACCTCGACAATACTTTGTGGCGAATTGAAGGACGTAGAATCGCAGAAAGTTTAAGTCCAGATACGATTATTGCTAATATTGATCCGAGAGTGGGTGTACAATTTAATTGGCTGACAATTCATCAAACTCCTAAGGGAGATATTATGATTAATTTCGCTAATCGAAGGCATCTATTTAAGCGTGATAGTTTGGGAAATAAATTTAAATCGTGTGAAATTTCAACTGTAATTACCGAAAAAGACGATTTGAAATACAGTTTAACTTCTACTCCAAAATCGGAGTTAACCATTTTGGTAACAGATAGTTGCGATGATAGAATTCGATATCTGGATGATAAGAAGTTGTATTTGTCGGATGGTGCGGTATGGTTGCGATACAATTTGGATGAAATAATTATAAATCGACCTTAGAATAATTTAAATATTATTGTTTATATTCAAAGAATTATTCAAAATATTATATTTATTTTCCTATTATTGAAAATATCACTTGACATTATTTGAATTTCATTTTAATTTTTGTAAGGAGGTGATAAAAATGAAAAAATCTCTCGAGAGATGCCCAGCATGCAATACTTATTTAGAAGTTACTGAATATACATGCCCCAGATGTAGAACGAAAATTTCTGGAAGATTTGAACAGAGTAAATCCGAACTAAAATTGCCTAAAGGATTTATGAATGTCCTAAAATTGTTCATATCCTCATACGGCAATATCGGCGAAGTGGCTAAATCTCTCGGTGTTAGCAGACCCACTGCCAGGATCAGAATTGAGCAACTTGGTAAAACTCTTGGAATTACTATGCGTGACAGAGAAAAGACCGATGCTCTGGAAATTCTCGAATATCTCGATCGAGGTGAACTAAATGTGGATGAAGCTTTAGATAAAATTAAAGACCTTGAATAGGAGGAAATAAAATGTCGGTTGAGACACAGAAAATTCTTGAAATGCTTGCGAACGGAAAAATAACAGCTGAACAAGCTGAGAAACTTCTCAACGCACTGAAAGATGATACTCGGGAACATTATAAAAGCCAAAGAAAAGGAAAGAAGAAAAAGTTCATCTTCAAAGATGACCAAGATTTTGATTTTAATCCCCCAGATCTTGGGCAGTTCGGTGCAAAAATTGGACCTATTATAGGTAGTGAAATGGGCGAAATTATGGGTGGCGGCAAAAGCCACACCGCACCGATCGATCCTTCCGAGGTGGAAAAAGTTAAAATTGTTATGGGTAATGGGGATATCGATATTAAGAATACTGAAGGATATCCAAGATTCGACGGAGGACACACTTCGGTTATAAAATTCAAAAGTGGTGTGCTAAATTTTGCAGTGGGAAACGGTGACGGTGCTGCTGAAATCCCCGCTAATATCGACCTGGATGTGAAGTCGGGAATAGGCGATGTGAAACTCGACAATCTAAATATGCAAAATGTGAATATTATCGCTGGTTTGGGCGATATAGACATGGTTGGTTGTGCTGAAAATATTGACCTAAAATCGGGCAAAGGTGATATTAACTGCAAAGTTAACGCTAACAAGTTAACTGCAACTATTGGTGATGGTGATGCAGATATTAAAGCTTCAAATGCTGATGAAATAAATGTCAAAATGGGCAATGGCGATCTGGATTTGGCTGTTGAGGGTGGCGCAAAGGTGGAGATAAAGCTTAGACCAAAAGCAAAGTTAAATTTACCTGATGGTGCTGAAATTATCTCTGACGAAACCACAGGCTCTTTGAGAATGATTAGGCAGGTGGAGTTTAAATTTGGTGATGGTAGTACCGATGTTAAAATATCGTTAGGTTCTGGTGACGCTAATATAAAACTTTTAAAGTAAAGGGGGAATGTTATGGCAACCGAGTCTCAGAAAGTGCTCGAGATGTTGGAAAGTGGGAAAATAACCGCTGAGGAGGCAGAAAAACTTCTATCGGCGCTTAATCAACCGGAGCCAGAAGAGTCGTATTCAGGGAAGGCGAAATGGCTTCGAGTAAGAGTTTACGAGGGTGATCTTAATCACGCAAAAGTTAAAGTTAACATACCGCTTCGGCTGGTGAAAAGTATGGTTAAACTTGGGATGAAATTTTCCGGTGCTATTCCAGATAAAGTTCAGGAAAAGCTTGCAGAAAAGGGCATTAATGTGAATCTTGAGGATATGGACGCGGATTCAGTAGCGGAAATTATCGATGAAATCTCTAATTTTGGACCGTTAGATCTTGTCGAAGTTGATGAAAAAGATACAAAAACTAGAGTCGAGGTTAAATTAGAGTGATTATAAGAACTGGTATAGGTTATGATATACACAGGCTTGAACTCGGTCATAAGCTTATTCTGGGCGGTGTAGATATCCCGTTCCATAAGGGTCATGTTGCGCATTCGGATGGTGATACATTAATTCACTCGATTATAGATTCGCTGCTTGGTGCTGCGGCTCTGGGAGATATCGGGCAGTTTTTTCCTGATACCGATGATAAATATAAAAATGCGGATTCTATCGAGCTACTTCGCAAAACTGTGCAGATGATTTTTGCTAAGGGATTTTTGATTGTCAATGTCGATTCGACAATAATAATCGAGGAGCCTAAAATGGCACCGTATATTCCTCAAATGCTTAGAAACTTGGTTAATGCAATAGGTATATCGATAGAGAACATTTCGGTCAAAGCCAAGACTAATGAGGGTTTAGGAGCGATAGGCAGTGGAGAAGCCACAGCATGCATAACAGTAGTAACAATTGAATCGGAGAAACGATAGAAACTTAAGCTTATATCGAGTTCAGATAATGAAATAATGCATTCATTTTCGTAGAATAACGAATAGTATGTTAGTATATGTGGATTCAATTAATCTGGTAAGTTGCATTTTCAGACTCAGGTCATGTTACTGTGCAGCTTTGCTTGTTTTATGGTCGTATTTATAAGATTTCATTCTCACAATTGCAAACTTAAATTTGCAAACCTTATTAGATTTATATCAAAATAATCTGTAAATTAAAACTTTTATCCTAAGATTTATTTTTTTCTTGACATTTTCTTTAAATATTACAATATGTTATACAAAACACTTAAGGTAAGTGGTGAATAATGCGTTATATATTATTAAGTATTACGCTGTTGGTGTCTAATTATATTCTTTGTGGATGTACAGTACCCCTTTCTTCAAACGCAAATAAACCCCGAAAAGCCTCTAAAATGAAGCCTATGATTTGTGAACTCCGCATTCAGGTTAAAATTACGGATAAACTCGCTCCATACCTTGCCGAGGTGGGAAATATCAAAGTGCTTGGCGCTAAAGGTTACACAGTCTCAAAAAAGTATCCTGTGCGTACTGGCACGCAGATGGTCATCTTCCCGGATATGCAGGCAGGACGATATATCGTGGAGATCTCATACGGAACAATTGTTGCCACGAAAGGCATCATTCTATGTTGCAACTGCCACGATAATTGGCAAGTTTCATGTATGGCTGATCTGAAAGAGCGCTTCAAGAAGAGCGACGCTACATCGGCTGGATACAGTTCCACATCGAGGTCTGACGGTTACACTGGTTACTCCTACGATTTGGAAAATTGGGGAATCGACGAACAAAACGGGCAATATTGGGCTGTGTCAGACGACTACACCAGAGGATATACAGGTGAAGGAACCTATACGCAGAATAGCAGCACAAGACCTCCAAAATGCTCTTTCGTTAGCCCGTGTGGTGAGGATTTGATATTTGTGTTGCCCAAAGACGCCATTGGCGAATAAAAAAGCATAACATCCTGTGAATGACTGAGATGGTCGTGCTGTTCGTTATGTCATGCACATCATCAGGACGAACACGGGGGGGTCGCTCCTATATGTTGCGTTATTTCTACTCCATTTCATTTGGAAATATAGAAATTCTCATATCCTCTTACTTCCATCCTACTTTCATTCGAAATTTGTCGAAGACTCTCCGTTACTTGATTTGTTCTTCTTGTCGTCTCATCTCTATTGTCAGCATGAGTTATGTACCATACACGCAGTATTTTTTTTGAACTTCCAATCCTTTGGATCCAACATTCTGAAGGGAGTTTATCATTGTGCAATAGGTCCTCATATTTGAGATTCTGGAATCCTTCGGAGTAGACTGTCAGTAAGCGACCGATTGCGTGTTCAATTTCATCTGGAAGTGATATAAAACCGGAAAAATTCTTCTCTTCAACTAGTCTTATGGGGGGATAGTAATGCGTTGCCGTCGCAAAAGATACATTTGCTGCTTCAGATTTGCTATGAAATTTCATTATGATGTAGGGATGTTGAATTTCTGCTGTACAATTAA
>JAUXEQ010000111.1 GCA_030620455.1 bacterium
CAGTGAACTTCGCTACAAGGAAATGTCCTAGTTCATGGAAAAAAATTATTATGCCCAAAACTATTATAGCCAATACAACTGTCACATTAGCCCTCCTATGAACCGCAATAAACTTTTTGAAAAAAATTAATCAACAACAAAAATTGAATCTCCGACACATATATTTATCGGTTCAAAGCATCCCTTTATGTAATATTTTCCCGGTTCTACGTAAAGGCTATCATTATCCATACCGATCCATTTTATGTAAAAGAAAATTGAATCCCCAGGTGGAATTGAATAATTCTCATCGTTTTGAGAAACTATAAAATTTAGCGTCTGGTTTGAGACCCACTTATGTTTTCGACCTGTAATCTCAAAGCTTACAGGAATTTCGTCGGTAGGAGTCGAATAGAACGTATCCACGTCATTGTTGTAAACATATAAAGTTATGATTACTTCTTCATCGTGAGCAATATATTCTTTTGAAACGTTTAATCTTATTGTGATATTTTCAATCTCTATATCGTTCGGTTTAGATTCTGTTTCTTCATCGCCGAGAATGCCCAATGATACCAGAAAAGCCATACCTATTAATGATAACAAAAATATAATAAAATTATTCATATCTAATAATTTAGTTTGTTAAAGTAAAAACTTATTGCGGTTGTTGCGTTTTTCGCACTGTAATGAATAATAAATCTTCAATAAACAAAAAGATATGTAAACACTATAAATTGTCCAAATATTACAACAGAACATCTCCTATAAATAGCGATAGTGAAATTTATTTTAATTAATTATACCAAGTTTCTTGCCGACTTTACTCAACTTATCCAAAGCAAAATTCATATCCTCATCGGTATGCGTAGCCATAAAGGACAATCTAATAAGCGATTGATTGAGTTGAACAGCAGGTGGTACGATGGGATTAACAAAAACACCTTCATCCTCGAGCATAATATTCATCTTTAGAACTTTTTCCATGTCACCGACAATTATAGGAATAATAGGTGTCTCGGTTAGACCGATGTCGTAGCCCATCATGGAGATCTCTTTTTGCATTAAATGCGTTATCTCCCATAACCTCTCTCTTCTCCACGGTTCCGATTTAATAATCTCGAGCGATTTTTGGACAGATGCAACCGATGCTGGAGGTGGACTTGCCGAGAAAATAACAGCTCTTGAATTATGTTGTAAATAATCGATAACCGACTTTTCAGCAGCAACAAAACCACCAATGGATGCCAACGACTTGCTAAACGTTGCCATTATCATATCGACTCTGTCTGTCACATCAAAATGAGCAGAAGTTCCATTCCCAATAGGACCGAGAACTCCAAGAGCATGAGCGTCATCGACCATTAAAGCTGAATCGTATTTTTCGCAAAGCTCGACAATTTGCGGAAGTTTGGCAATATCGCCATCCATAGAAAAAACTCCATCAACCACAATAAGTTTCCCTTTTTCCTTTGAGATTCGAGCAAGAACTCTCTCTAAATGATCCATGTCGTTATGACTATATCTACACATTTTACCTCTTGAAAGAAGTGCGCCATCGATTATGGAAGCATGATCGAGTTTATCGGTTATTACATATTCCCCATTCAGCACAATTGTTGAAATAACACCCTGGTTAACCATAAAACCAGTAGAGTAAAGAAGTGCAGATTCCTTTCCAACAAAATCAGCAAGTTCCTCCTCGAGTTCCTCATGAATGCTGAGCGTCCCGTTCAGAAACCTTGAACCTGCACAACCAGTTCCATATTTTTTCAAAGCCTTCGTTGCTGCTTCAATAACTCGAGGATCATCCGTTAGCCCCATATAACTATTGGAGCCCATCATCAAAACTTTCTTACCGTTTGCAAGAACAACCCATCTATGTTGTCCGGTTATTATTGGTCTAAAATATGGGTAAAGCCCTGCGGCTCTTACTTTGTTTACTACATCCCAGTCTCTACATTTGTCCAGAAGAGACATATAACTCCTTTCAAACAATGTCATGTAATTCGACAATTTATTCCTGATTTACTTTTCCGCAAGAAGATTGCGCAAGATATTCAATTATAATACTTTTGAAAAATCTCTGAAACGTGTTTTCAAATGAAAACTAATTTACTACTCTGAAGTTTCAAATACTATCGATGCATTGTTAAATCCTAAATAAATTCTGAATGAGGATTTTCATTGTAATCATTCTTTCCAAAATAATTGATATAGCTCAAAGATGAACGTAAAATATTGAATATGTCTTAATACGATATTTTTTAACCTTTAGCTTATACGATTATTATTTCAATGCTTATATTGAAGACTCAAAAACCATATTAATTAAAGTTTACTATGAAATCGACAAAGCCCGCAGTTACAATAATTTGCCAGGACTTCTACCCCATCGAGGGTGGTTTAACAACCTGGGTGTATAATCTTGCACTTGAATTGACAAAACTCGATCACGAGGTTGAAATTCTAACTCGTCGCTGGAAAGACCTTGAATCGGACGACTCTAAGTATCCTTTTTCTGTTCACAGGCTTCCCACGGAGAAATGGAAGAATCGCAAGAACTTTCGAATTTACAGATACCTTAAAAAAATCTCACAAAACAACAAACCTACAGTAATAATATGTGGAAATTGGAAAATGGGTGTTCCTGTGAGATGGTTTAATATGTGGCATCGGAGGAAAAAGTTCCCGTATATTGTATGTATCCATGGAATGGATGTCTATGAATTTAGGCGATTAAACCGAAATCTTCTTCGCAAAACAATTAACGATGCAAACCTTGTTATTACTGGCTCGATACATGTACGCGAAAAAATTATCGAGCTTCACAATTATAACAGGAAAATATCCATCGTTCACTATGGTGTTGACATTAATAGATTTAAACCTATGGACATACCCACTGATTTATTCGAAAAATACAATATTCCTAAAAACAAAAAAATCTTGCTTTCTGTATCTCGACTTGTCGAACGCAAAGGATTCGATAATGTGATTCGTGCGCTGCCACAAGTTATTGATAAATTTGATGATTTCCACTACGTTATCGGTGGCAGAGGTAAGGATGAGCGCCGTTTACGGAATCTAACGCATGAATTCGGGGTTGAGGAACATGTCCGCTTTATCGGTTTCGTCCACGATGATGATCTTCCCGGTATCTATAATATCTCCGATGTGTTTATAATGCCTTCTCGGGAGATAAACGGTAACATCGAGGGCTTTGGGATAGCCTATCTCGAGGCGAATGCATGCAAAAAGCCTGTTATAGGCGGAAATTCAGGTGGCATACCGGATGCAGTCGAGGATGGCGTGAGCGGTATCTTGGTGAATCCAGAAAGCCTTTCTGAGATAGCTAACGCAATTATTAAACTTTTCTCAGATGAAATTCTTTACGCAAAGCTCTCCCATGACGGTTTCCGTCGAGTTTATGAACGTTTTCTATGGCATATGATTGCAGAGAAATATTCTGAGCACATTATGAAAATAATCGAGCAATTGTGATCTATTTTCCCCTCATAATTCTAGTTCTAAAATTAGTTTTTATCTGCTCATAAATCGGAAGAATTGGACAATGGTTTTTGAAATATATTTTTTTCGGAACAATTTTCTTCTGATTAATTTGGATAAGAGAACTACTATAATTTAACAGTTGCATAATCTTTATTTACCCGATGGCAAATTTTTTTATTGAAATATCTAATTGCCAAGTAATACTTATTGGATTATACTTTACAACAGATATTATAGGGTATCGTTGGGAAAGCGATTTGGGAAGATGCATTCAAAACATATATTGGTAATTCTACATTTAAGGCAAGAGTTTATATTTTTATAAACTTTTATCTATAATTATATTAACGAGAGGTTTACTGTATGAGCAAATCATTTGACTTTTATTTTGTCGATTTTCAGTTGTAGCAATTTATTTATTTCGCAAACATCCGTACGAGGAATTTTAAAACAAATGCTCTTGACCTATTGCTTATATACTAAAGCATGTTCGTCGTATTTATTGCATAATAAATATTACTTGTTTTTTGAAGTGATATAGATTGTTCAATATGTTGTTTAGTTTTTCAAAGCTGCAATACCAAAGATCTTGACTATAGAGCAGCAGGTATGAGGTATATAGGATGATCTATAAAAAATTAACTTTATTGTTAATCGATTCTGAAAAGGAATTCGCAAAAACAATAAGAAAAATTCTATCAAATGTCAAAGAGACAACCTATGAACTAATTTATACTAACAAGCTTTCTCACGGTCTGGAACGACTTTCCCACGGTGGTATAAACCTGCTTTTGTTCGACCTCTTTCTCCCCGATAGTGAAGGCATGGAAACAGCCATAAGAATTCATGATCACTCGCAGGACGTTCCCTTTATTGTTTTTGTTAGTTCCGAAAATGAAGACTTAGGGATAAAAGCTGTTAAAAACGGAGCTCAGGATTATCTAATTAAGGAACACATAGATAGCAATTTATTAGCCAGATCGGTTCGATATTCAATAGATAGATATAAAATGGAGTCTGAACTGAGAAATCTATCCTGGTTAGATGAATTAACTGGTCTATATAACCGTCGTGGTTTCCTGACATTTGCATCACAGGTTTTAAGGTTTGCTCGAAGATCGAACGTGGGTGCGATATTGTTATTTGTCGATCTAGATAACATGAAGTGGATAAACGATTCCTTAGGTCATATCGTGGGTGACAAAGTTTTAACACAAACCGCAGATATACTCCGAAATTCCTTCAGAGCATCGGATATCGTTTCTCGCCTTAGTGGCGATGAGTTCGCTGTGTTGGCGATGGGAGCAGAACCTAAAAATCTTCCGAAAGTTCTATCTCGACTTAGGAAAAACATTGAAAACTTTAATAAAAAAGAAAAACGCCTTTATAACATTTCTTTGAGCATCGGTGCATCTTATTATAATCCCCAAAAACCAGTAAGTGTTGAGGAGCTTATTGATAACGCGGATAAATCCATGTACAACACTAAATCTAAAAAAAAGGAAGAAAATAAGAAAGAGAATAATAAAGATATAGATATAACTGAGGAGTAAATATAATGTTAATATTTATCATATTCAAATTACTCTAAAATGGAAGATTTATTCTGTTATATCGTATGATTAATATTAGCTTTATATAAAAAAAATTCTATTAATTATTCGTTGATATTATCGCATCACCGGAGATAAATATGCCTGATGAATATTATAAAATAATCGTATTAGATAAAAAAGACCGAATTTATTATTTCTTAGAAAGCATTAAATTTGGTATAGAAGAAGTTAAACTGAAACTGTTTCACTTGAATTCGGTGGATGAAGTTTCAGAATTTGTCGATCGAAAGCAAATTGATTTACTTATCTTAGGCCATTATCCCAATGATAATCTTATTAGAAGCTTCGACATAATTCGCAGCACAAATTACGATCTTCCTGTTATAATTGTCTCGGATAAGGAAGATGACAATCTTGCCTTAAAATTACTTAGCGCGGGTGCGCA
>JAUXEQ010000097.1 GCA_030620455.1 bacterium
GAGTATGAAGCGGAAATTATAATTAAGGCAATAGAGGAATTTAAAGCAATGAAGGGACGCGTTCAACTGGTCGATTTTGGGCAGGCTTTCGGTGTAGTTATAGATTACGCACATACTCCTGAAGCATTGCGAAATCTTCTTGTAACCATGAGAAGCATTACAAAAGGTCGAGTGATTGTTATTTTCGGTGCAGGTGGAGATCGAGATAGGATGAAGAGACCAGTTATGGGTAGAATCGCCACTCAATTTTCAGATTTTGCCGTGATTACATCCGATAATCCTCGATCCGAAAATCCAGATAATATTATAGAAATGATCGAGAAGGGAGTAGTTGAGGATAATTGGAAAAGTATAACGAACCGAAAAGAAGCCATAAATTGGGCAATTAAAAAAGCCCGTCCAGGAGATATGGTAGTTATAGCTGGCAAGGGTCATGAGGACTATCAGATTTTGCAGGATAGGACAATTCATTTTGATGATTATGAGATAGTGAAGTCAGCTATAGAAGAATTTTGTTAATCTGTTTGATTAATAGGCTTTTGACATGATTTGGGGGTTATTTTGAAGCCAGAAAGGCTCTCAAAAATATCGATGCTTCTTTCTGGGAGATTATTTCCCAAAGACGCCGGCAATGTATACGTAAGGGGAGTTTCTAATGACTCCAGGACAATTAAAGCGGGAGAGTTGTTTTTTGCTTTGAAAGCTCTTCGAGATGGTCATGATTTTGTGAAGGACGCATTTGATAATGGCGCTGCTGCAGCAATTGTAGAAAGACAAATTTCCACGAAATTACCGCAGATAGTTGTTGACGATACATTGGATTCACTGGGAGAATTTGGGAGAATCTACAGAAACCGCATTAATCCGAATGTTGTAGCGATTACTGGTTCTGTGGGTAAAACAACTGCTAGGGAAATAATTGCAAGTGTATTAAGAGCAAAGTTTAAAACTGTTAGTGCGAAAAACAATTATAATAATCTCATCGGTTTACCTTTAACGCTTTTGGACATGCCTGACGATTGCGAATTTGCCGTTGTAGAACTGGGGATAAACATGCCGGGTGAGATGATTCGTTTGTCGGAAATATCTCAACCTAATGCAGCGGTAATAACCTCGGTAGCTCGAGTACACACTGAAAGACTTGACAACATTAATAGAATCCTACATGAAAAACTTAAAATTACTTTCGCTATGGACCCAGAGGCACCATTATTTCTTAATACAGATTTTCCAAAGTTGTCAAATGTTCGAAATTCGGTAGATCACCCTATTATAACTTACGGAATTAATTCAGGCGATTACAGGGCGGTTGATTTGAATTTTGAGGATTGTAAGCCTGATTTTAAAGTTAAAGGCTACCCGTTTAAGCTAAATATGTTGGGTTATCAGTCAGTTTATGCATGTTTGGCTGCAATTGCTGTGGGTGATTATTTCGATATACCAATTCCAAAAATTCAGGAAGTCCTAGAAGTTCAAGAAGCATTGCCTCATAGAATGCAACTTGTTAAACTTAATGGGATAAAAATCATCGATGATTCTTACAATGCTTGCCCTATTTCTGTCAAAGAAGCCTTGAATTGTTTAAATAAAATTTCGGGAAACAGAAAAATCGCTGTATTAGGTGATATGTTGGAATTAGGTACTCATGAGGAAAAATCTCATGAAGATATCGGTGTATGGCTTTACGAGAATGATGTTGATATGGTGATTTTGTATGGTGACAGAATGAATTTTGCATCTGAGAAACTTAGGCAACTTAAATTCACAGGAGAACTTGTATACACAAAGGATTTTGCTGTAGCAAAACATAAACTGATTAATTACATACAATCAGATGATGTGATATTAATCAAAGGTTCAAACAAAATGGGAATGTCAAAATTTATTGATGCAATTAGAGATATTATGATTAATAAAACCTTAGAAAGGTAATTTGAGATGCTTTACGAACTGCTATATCCATTGGCATCAAAATATATTATTTTCAATTTATTGCGATACATTACTTTCCGAATCGCAATGGCAGCAACAACTAGCTTTCTAGTGTCGCTTATTCTTTGTGGTCCGATGATAAAATACCTTAAACGAAAAAAGATCGAAAGCAAGATAAGAGAAGGTGTTCCCAAAAGGCACCTTCAGAAACGTGGAACTCCCACAATGGGAGGCTTAGTTATTATAGGGGGTGTTATCGTCGGGACAGGTTTGTGGGCTAGAATAGATAATCCGTATGTGTTGATGGCGTTAATATCTTTAGTGTTAACTGGTGTCATGGGTTTTGTGGATGACTATATTAAAGATGTCGCTGGTGATCCGAAAGGACTTTTGGCAAGATACAAACTGTATGGTCAAATAATCTTAGCGTTAGCAATTGCTTTAATGTTGTACACAGATCCTTTCAACATAAGCGTTGGGTTGCGCGATACAACTGAGCTCCCGTTTTTAAAAAATGTATATATAAATATGGGCATCGGTTATATTATTTTTTCTACATTTGTTATTGTAGCTTCCACAAATGCAGTGAATATAGTTGACGGATTGGACGGATTGGCAGCAGGACTCGTTGGTATTTTATCTGTAATGTTCACAGCAGTAGCTTATGTATCGGGACGTCAAGACTTTACGCAATATCTTAATATTGTATATTTACCCGGAACTGGGGAGTTGTCAATATTCTGCATTTCGATGTCTGGCGCTATCCTGGGTTTCCTGTGGTATAACACACATCCTGCACAAATTTTTATGGGGGATACTGGTGCACTTTCAATGGGAGTTGCTTTAGGGGTAATTTCGGTTATGCTGAAGAAGGAATTTCTGTTGCTTATTGCTGGTGGTGTATTTGTCATTGAAGTCTTGACTGTGATTATGCAGGTTTCCTATTTCAAATTTACTGGTGGCAAGAGAATTTTTAAGATTACCCCGATACATCATTCCTTTGAATTAAGCGGATTACATGAATCTAAGATTGTTGTCCGTTTCTGGATAGTGGGAATTATTTTTGCAATTTTAGGCTTAGTATCCTTTAAGGTGAGATGATATGAAGAGGATTTCTATAATAGGATTAGGTCGAAGCGGTGAAGTAGCAGCAAAACTTGCACAAAGGCAAGGATACAGTGTTTTTGTTTCCGACTACGCTGATAATACCGAATTGAGAATTATAGCCAGTAGTTTAAAAAAAATTGGCATCGATGTTGAATTGGGTGAAAATTCGGATCGAATTCTTCAGTCGGATGAAATAGTTTTAAGCCCGGGCGTGCCACTCGATATACCAATCTTGGAAAAAGCCAAAATGGTCAATATTCCTATTATAGGTGAAGTTGAATTTGCATTCTCGCTCGAGAAGGGAAGAATTGTGGCTGTAACAGGTTCAAACGGAAAGAGCACCACTGCCACATTAATTGCAAAAATGTTTGAAGATAGTGGATTGAAGACTTTTCTGGCTGGTAATGTAGGACTTCCTTACTCGACAATTGTAAAGCAAACAAATACGGAAACGGTTACTGTACTCGAGGTATCGAGTTTTCAACTCGAAACCATGAAAAATTTTAATCCTTATGTGGCGATTCTCCTGAATCTAACTCCTGATCATTTGGATAGATATCCAACAGTCGAGGATTATTATAACGCAAAATTGGAAATTTTCGACATGCAAAGGGATAGCGATTACAGTGTTATAAATTTCGATTTGGATTTCGTTAAATCTCGGACCGAGCATATAAAAAGTAAGAAACTGTATTTTTCTACGAAATATCATAAAATACCAGGAGCATTTGTTTCCGGTGGAAATATTTATCGCAACAATGAGAAGGTTATTGCAGTAGATAATATCAGAATCCCGGGACCACACAATTTGTCTAACGCCTTAGCAGCAGTGGCAACAACAATTCCATTTGGTTTGCCTGTGAAATTTGTGACTGAAGCTCTTGCTAAATTTGAGGGGTTGGAACACAGGCTCGAGGATTTTCTTGAATGGAATAATATATTATTTGTTAATGATTCAAAAGCTACGAATCCTGATTCTCTTCGTTTTGCACTCTTGTCATTCTCAAGACCAATAATTCTTATAGCTGGAGGATACGATAAGGGTATGGATTTTTCTGGTCTTAGAGAGATTTTTGCGGAGAAGGTTAAGTCTGTTGTTTTCACAGGTGAAACAGCAGAGAAGTTATCTAAGCAATTAGGTAATACAGTACCTTCTCAAATTACAATCAGTGACTTTAAAGATGCGGTTCAATATGCAGTATCGATAGCCGAAAGCGGAGATATTGTAATGCTTTCTCCGGGTTGTGCGAGTTTCGATGCATTCAAAAATTTTGAACATAGAGGTAAAGTATTCAAAGAATACATAAAAAAAATCCTATCTATCAAACAGTAATGTTGTCGATCGATCCAAAACTTTTATTGGCAACACTTATTCTAGTTCTTTTAGGAACGATAATGATCTATAGTGCATCGTCTATTGTCAGCTACTTCAAGTATAATGATATGAATTTTGTTTTCAAAAAACAAGTTCTAAGGGTTCTGTTAAGTATTATTGCTTTGGCATTTGGTTTATTGATTAATTATAAAAGGTGGGAAACATATTCAAATTATCTTTTGATCGGTGTGGGAGTATTACTTGTATTTACATTAATCCCAATTCTTGCAGGACAAGACGCAGTGAAGGGTGCACAACGATGGATACAAATATTCGGAATAGCATCTATTCAACCCTCTGAATTTGCCAAGTTCGCTCTTATTGTATTTATCGCATCGAAATTGTCCCTAAAGAACTTTAAATGGACTAATTTTAATGATAGCGTTCTTCCATTGATTCTTCCAATTGCAGCGATATTACTATTGATAATTTTACAACCTAATATCGGGATGGTTGTCGGTTTAAGTCTTGTTGTTGGGTCGATATTTATATTAGGAAGAATACCAGTAAGATATGCAGTAATTATGCTAATGATTTTTACTACAGTGATGATTATTGTAATTATCGCCTTACCGTATGCTCAGCAGCGAATTCTTGGTTTTGCTAATCCCACAGATCCGTATGACGAATCATATCAAATAAGACAATCTCTAATTACTATTGGCAGTGGAGGTGTTCTTGGAGTGGGTTTGGGCAAAAGCTTGCAAAAACTTTCCTTTCTCCCTGAAGCACATACAGAGTTCATATTTTCAATGGTTTGCAGTGAACTTGGATTAATCGGTGCATCGTTTGTATTAGTTCTTATAGGAATAATAGTGTGGCGTGGACTTAGAATATCAGTTAGAGCACCCGATGATTTTGGAACTTATCTTGCCTTTGGTATTACCGCTGAAATTTTCTATTTCAGTGCAATAAACATTGCAGTTGTTACCAATCTAATTCCAACTACTGGAATACCATTACCTTTCATGAGCTTTGGCGGTTCGCAACTTTTCGTGCATATGTTTTGTATTGGAATATTGATGAATATAGCAATGACAATGAGAGATCCAATCGATTATAAATTAAAACTTTTGAAACAAACATGAGATATTTAATGGCAGGAGGAGGTACAGGTGGGCATATCCTCCCTGCGGTTAACATAGCCCGAGCAATCGAGGAAATAGACAAGGATGCGATATTCCTTTTTATAGGAACAAAAAAAGGATTGGAAAAGGATGTAATTCCACGGAGAGGATATGATATTCGAATGATATCCGCTGGACCTTGGAGCGGACTGAAATCTGTGAAACCATTACGAGAATCGGTTTTAGAGGTAAAGTCGATAATTGGAGAATTTAAGCCTGATTGCGTTATTGGCACAGGAGGATATGTAAGCGCTCCGGTTGTTTTGGCAGCAAAATTAGCAAAAATTAAAGTTTTTATTCAAGAACAGAATTCGACTCCCGGTTTAGCTTCTAAATTAGGCTCTCTTTTTGCAGAAAAAATTTATCTGGGCTTCGAGGAGTGCAAGGGAAAACTTTGGCGATC
>JAUXEQ010000047.1 GCA_030620455.1 bacterium
ATACTCACATCACTCAGTCTTAACAACTGAACTTGTTTATCCAAATTTCCCGATAGTAGTTTAATGTGTGTAGCATCGACGGGAAACTGTCCAAAAGTTGGTTCAAATAAATACCATCTTCCATTAACCCACGCTTGTGCCCATGCATGATATGCGAATTTTCCATCCTGATAAACAAGTCCTACATTAATTCTTGCAGGAATATTCATCGACCTCGTCATAGCAACAAACAGTATAGTATGCTCATTGCAATCCCCACGCTTTTTCGATAGAACATCGAGTGCCGAAGGAAGCGATGCCTGATATTCTTTCTTAATGTTATAATAGAGATACTCATTAATTTTCAACAACATTTCCAATGTATCCTTTTCATTACCTATGATCTTTTCAACTGCCTTGATTATTCTCCTATCATTACACTGAATAAAAGGTTCCTCAGCAGTATCCTCAGGCGTCGGTGAAATGAATTTCCCAAATCCCTCGGAGCAAATTTCCAATGTATCACCACGAAGTCTTTGATTGAAATCTTCAAGTTCTAATATTCCTTTCTTAAATCCTTTTAGTACAAATTTTGCATATAACGCACTTCTTGGGTCAACCTCCATCTTCCACCGAGCAGGAATAGAAAAATCAGTCAATAAATCAAAGTTGCCAGATCGTGACATTTCAAAAGCTAAAGCTTTCTCTTGAGGTTCACGAAACATTGAAAAACCCATACCTGACCTTTCAAGCATCACTTCTCCAGAATCCGTCATATGCATCTCCGTTTCTAAACCCATAATTGACACCTTAACTTTCCATAGATCCATTTTCTTACCCATAATTGTCTCACTAACTTTTCCAATAACGTGTATTTTCTGTGAAATTCTTGTTAAAGTAAATGGATCGAATCCAGGTAAATTAATCTTCAATCCATACTTGAAACCTTTAGCTACAAGAATTTCAGGTATCACCGATGAAGGATATATCTTACCTTCGATTGGAAATGTTATTGTATCGGTCTGTTCTCCAGTAATTATAACCACCTCGATCTTATCCTCGCGAACTATACCGGACGTACTGGTTAGATATTCTCCTCCATGCAAATCAAAAGTAAATCCCTGAAGAGAGAAATCATTATTAACTGTTATTATTCCCTGAGAGAATATCTCCTGTACAGTACCACCAACAGGAATTCTCATATAGGAAACATCAGAAATAAGTGACTTTTTTCCAAGGTCCTGTACAGTCTTAGAAGTATAACCAATTTTTTCACCTTTAAAGTAAATAGAAAACCATTCCTGTCGCTTTACTTCGCCAACACGAAAAACATCGATAGTATCAGGGATTTCCGGTTGCAACGCTCTAACAGAACGCCATAAGAAGTGCATCGAGCCAACCCACCAAATTATTGCTATTACAAACAATAGCTTTTTTATCATTATTTCCTCATTGTAATTTTATTATATTTATATATTTTTATTTGATAATATGGGGGTGAATATGAGGCATAACAAATTATTTATGATTTTTGGATTGATGATCTCGATTTGCGCAGCTCAGAATCCGTTCATAGATTTCAGGCATGCTCAACTTGAAACTGTTAAGACAGCCATTCTCATTAGTGGGGTAAATTGGACAGCAGATATTAATGATATAACACTTATCCCCGATCAAACATTAGATAACATGCTTGGTGAAATAAACTTCGAGGGTGAATTCCCAAACAACGACACAACAAGTTCCTCAACAGGATTACCTCACGGCACGAAACCAGTTACTGCTCACGACTGGCGTGATTATTCAAGTAGAGATTGGACAACATCTGTAAAATATCAAGGCTCTTGTGGTTCATGCTGGGCTTTTGCTACATGTGGTGTGTTTGAATCAGCAATTAATATCTATGCCGATTCTGCAGAACTCGACCCAAATTTATCTGAGCAACAACTTGTCTCCTGTGATGACAAGTACTTCGGTTGTAGAGGTGGTTCCTTTGCTAAAGATTACCTTAAAGAAGTCGGTTTGTTTTATGAAGGCTGTATGACTTACAGTGCCACAGACAAAGCCTGCTCATTGAGATGCAGTGATTGGGAAGATAAGATCGACTTTAGAATACTTAATGCTACCTATGTCTCTGGTGGAAGTTCTTCCAGCGGAATAGGAAACATAAAGAACGCTGTACTTAAGCATCCAATTTATGCATCTATGAAGGTCTACACCGACTTTTTCTATTATTCCAGCGGGGTATATGAATATGTCTATGGTTCTTATAGAGGAAATCACGCTGTGGTTATTGTAGGTTTTGATGACTCCGATTCTGCATGGTTATGCAAGAACTCCTGGGGAACAAGCTGGGGTAGTAGTGGATGGTTTAAAATCAAATATGATCAAGAAATCGCTCGATGGACATATTCGATCTCTCCTGCAGCTAAGGTTGAACTTATTTCACCTTATGGTCATATTCTGCCTTCCTCAGGAAAACATTATGTTGGTTTTGACAGTACGTTTAATTTTAAAGTCGTCTCACCTGCAATGGGACCAGAAGATACTGTGTATATTTTCGATGAATGGTCCATTTCCGCCAGAACAGATTCTACCATCGATTCTGTCGCTGCAGAAATTGAAGTCGATTTCCCAACGGATATTGAAGTCTCATGGGACACTTCCACAGGCGTATCAAAATGTAATGTTTTTTTAGAAACAGATCCGATTGGATCGATTGTAAAAATGAATGAAATCCCATACATAGGAAATGCGCTTGTCTTATGGATGGCGGAAAGCACGATTATTTTATCGACAGACTCAATCCAATGGGTTCAGACAAGCAGCACCAAAAAGCATAGACTTGTCTTTGATGAATGGGATTGTACAACATCTGTGCAGTTCGCCACTGTTCTTTCATCAGCAGGAAACACGGATAGTTTCAAGGTCTCGTTCAATCGGGATTCACTGAAATTCCTCACAAGCTTTAACACTACTCCAGTAAATTGCAACTTTTTAATACATTACGGATCGATTTCAGGCAATTTCTATGCACCCTATTCAATGTGGGTGGATTCTGGAGCATCTTACACAATAAAAGCACTAAACGCTGATAGTGGTGATTCTGCTTGGTTATTTTCTAATTGGTCTGATGGTGATACTACATTGAATAGGTCTGTTACATCAACCAAGCCAGAAACCCTTACAGCAGAATATACTTTAGCCTATCGCTTTGAAATCAACAATGGCGGACATGGCACAGTTGGATGCAATGCAATCTCCGACAACTGGATGTATAAAGATAGCACTGCCAAATTCTGGATGGATTCCACTTATATTCCCATTTCTGCAAAAGAGGCATGGCTTTTTTCCGGCTTTGGAGGAACTTATCCCTCGGATGATTCTTCAGTTACTCTTACAATGACTGAGGCTGTTTACGATACTGCTGTTTGGAATAGATCCGTTCAAATCGTTATCTTTTCATTGATAGATTCGAGTACAACAATAGAATGGTTCCCTGTGGGAAGCTTTGTTACAATCGATGCCGGTGATACATTTAAGATATTTGGATATGCAGTAATTTTCCGAAGATGGTCCGGTCTTATCAATTCAACTTCCAATCCATGCACTCTCGAGGTTGATACGGCTGGAACTCTATATGCACATCATGATTTGTGTGCTTGGACAGAAGTCGAAGCAAATCCTCCTGAAGGTAAGATTTACATAAATTCGGTATTAGGACCTTGGTCGGACTATGTTACACTTTACGATACAATTCAGATCTGGGCGGATAGTTTCTTCGAAATTGGAGCAGATACAGCATTATTATTCTCATTCTGGAGCGATAGTGGTGCAAGAGACCACAAAGTTGAAATTAGAACTCCAAAAACATACACAGCCAACTTCGATTACTACTTTCGATGTTTGGGAGTTAAAAGCCCAAGAACTGGATCCGGTTGGATATCTATAGAGTCGGATACAGCAATAGATTTAGTTGCTTCTTGGATTGCCAAGGACGATTCATTCGAGATCTATGCTTCTGATACCGATTACAACTTCACAGATTATAAAACATACGTGAAAATTGACAGTTCTGTCTCGAATGTCGCATCCAAACCTACTATAGATACAGTATATTACGATATTGAAGATATGTTCATAAGTATTTCAGTAAGACCAGATACAATTTTGCCTACAACAGATAGCGTTAGTGCAGGAGGAATAATTGAAAGCGACGATAGTGCTTCGGGCTATCTTTACAACTACAGCAACGCTCCTATCGATATAGGTTTTGAGTTCATATCTTCATCCGATACATTATGGAGCCCGGATACTGCTCATGGAGAATATAAGTTCGTTCTCATGATTAGTATAGGAGACAGCACCTCGCCTACATTCGATGTTACAAATGATGTGGTTACAAATACATTTATCTGGGCGGATACAATTTACTTTGGACCTGGTGGCTATAGCATTTCGACTGGAAGTGAAATACCTTTATGGTTCTACATAGAAACACCCACATATTACTCATATATTAGCGAATATTGGCTTGAAGTTGAAGTTAAAGGAAAAATTAGTTTACCCTGATATCTTTTTCTTATAAAATAATCAATGAATAAAGTGTTCAACAAATTTATACATTATTTTAATAATTCTGTTCATAATTCAATATATTTAATTATTCTATCAATCGTTTTCTCTCTAACTAATTATGCTATCGGACAATACTATTTTGGCAAGAATAAAATCCAAGCCATAGATTATGATTGGCAACTTCTTCAGACAGAGCATTTTGACATTTATTATTATAGCCAAGAAAATGAAATTGCAAAAATAACTGCTCATATCGCTGAGAGCGTTTATGTCGAGTATGAAAAGCATTTCCGGTTTGCACCATTCGATAGAATACCGATTGTTGTTTATTCGTCATTTAATTTATTTTCTGAAACGCATACAATTCCGTTTATAATTCCGGAAGGAGTCGGTGGTTTCACGGAATATATACTTGGTCGAGTTGTTTTGCCATACGGAGGAGATATATCGGAATTTCGGCATATTCTGGCTCACGAGCTAGTTCATGTATGGCAGATCGAATACAATCTTTTAATTAACGATGCACATAATAAATTCTACTATTCAATGCCTGATCTATGGTTCATCGAGGGTCAAGCGGAATACCTTTCGAAGTCTGAGAATGTCGATTCTCGATCGACAATCGTTGCTGCCATAGCTGGAGACGAGTTAATCCTACCCGAAAATTTTAACACGATTGAGGGCAGTTATTTAATGTATGTATTTGGCGAAAGTTTTCTTCGTTATTTAGCGGAAAATTATGGATCTGAGTCAGACATACTAATCTTAGACAGAGTATATTCAGGAATAAGTATTTATTACATTATTCCTGCATTATTTGAATTAACAACTGAACAAGCCGGAGTTGCATGGCGGCAATGGCTTATGCATAAATTTGGCAATTATTCTGCCCGAAGGATACCCTATGAAATTGCTGGAACTAAAATCACACCCGACGGTTTCTTCACGTGCTCACAGTCACTCGATACCACTACTATTATTGCAAAAGGTAACATAATGGGTTATAGTGGCATATATAAAATAGAGAACAATAAAGCCAAATTAATCCGAAGAATAGAGTTAACAGAATCTGCCGAGGATGCTCGAATAATGAATAACAAAATTGCTCTTAGTGGTGATACTCTGGTCGCATTCACTGCAAAATCGGGAGGTTCCGATTATCTCTTCCTTTACGATCTGCGGGATGGTAGCGAAAGGAAGTTTAATTTCGCAGGGATTATTGAGATAAATTCCCCCTCATTCTCAGAAAACGAATCGATTCTTTTCAGTGGAACGAACATTTCAGGTTATCAGGACATTTACAAATTTGACATTGAAAACGGAGAACTTATACATCTGACTGAAGATCACTATCAGGACTGCGATCCTATTGAAGTACTCGACCAAATTATTTTTGTCTCGGACAGAAATGATCCTAATCATATGAATCTTTTCAGTATAATTGATCGTAAGATTGTGCAACTTGCACAAAGCGCTCCTATAAATAATATTTCCTCTCCAACTATATCGGAAGAAGAGAAATATGTGGCATTCATAGCCGATGACGACACTTTTCCCGATGTATATATCTTAGATTTAGAAACCGACTCGTTGTTTAAGGCTACAAATCTCACTGCAAGAACCGTGTCGGTTAGCTTCCTAACCGCCGAAACTCTTTTGGTGTCGGTGATTACACCATATAATGCACCAATCCTTAAAATTGCATTGGATTCGATGAGATTTATTGGTGTTTATCCGAAGAGCGAATTCACAGGAGGATGGAATTTAATGATTTCTTATCCAAAAATTGACAAGAAATCGAAGGAAAAAAATAAATCGGTTAATCGACTAACATTGGGATTTGCTCAGGGAGAAATCGGAGTTTTAGCTATGCACCAAGGTTTTGCAGGTCTTCAACTTATGTTGACAGACATTGTGGGTGATCGACAGATATACATTTTCGTTACAGAAAATGCACAAAGTTTATCCGAAATGCTCGATGAACTTAATGCAGCGATTATTTATCGTCATCAGGGTAAACGCTGGGGTAAAAGTCTTGGCGCATATAGAACGAACTTTCACAGCTATGATCGTTATGAGGGTCGATATTCCGAACATATGCTCGGTTTATATGGTGCAGCAGATTATCCTTTTAGTAGATTCACACGGATCCAATTCAACAGTATGATTTACTTCTCTTCTCGAGAATATTTCAATAAAAAAAGAAAGGATTTGATTGGAGATATCGGTGTATCGTTCATTCGAGACAACTCGTTGTGGGGTGTATCGGGACCAATCGATGGCTCGAGATTAAATTTAAGTTTAAGTATCGGTGCTGGTACAAAAGGAGAAATATACAGATATCTTACTTCATTGGATATAAGACACTATTTAAGATTGTCTCGCAGATCATGCTGGGCACATAGACTAATCCTTCGCCACAGCGGAGGTCCTGAACCATATAGGTTTTGGTTGGGTGGAAGTTTGGATCTAAGAGGTTATCCGCTGTTTTACTATTATGGAAAGAATCTATTCCTTGCAAATTCTGAATTAAGGTTTCCTCTTTTAGATCGATTATTACTACAAACACCCGTAATAGACGTCGATATTAGAGGTTTATGTGGAGCATTATTTTTCGATGCAGGTGGCGCTTGGGAAGAAAAACCGGATATACTTGGATCGTTCGGAGCTGGAATAAGAATGAATTTAGATTATATTATCGTATTCAGATTTGATATTTCGTATAAAACAGATTTCGAAACATATTCCAAGAAGCCACGATTCGATTTCTTTTTTGGATGGGATTTTTAAGATGAAAAAAAATCACTTTTTTGCGATTACCCTCTTGAAAGAAAAATGAAAATATATATAATAAGATTTAGAATAAGATTTTAGAATTTTTAAATCAAGCTATTGACAAAATCGTTTCGGTCTATATTATAGGACATCGTATCTAAATTTATAATATATTGGGTTTTAATCATAAGAGGACAAGTAAAATGGCAAGATTAAGACGAGATGTAGATAGATCTTTAGATTTATATCTAAAAGAAATCGGCGAGACTCCTCTCCTGATAAAATCAGAGGAAGTTAGTTTAGCCAAGAGAATTCACGCTGGCGATCCGCAAGCGTTAGTGCAACTAACCAAGGCAAACCTGAGATTTGTTGTCAGTGTTGCAAAACAATATCAAAATCAGGGGCTTTCATTAGCTGATCTTATCAATGAAGGAAATATAGGTCTGATAAAAGCCGCCAAACGATTCGACGAAAAACGCGGTTTTAAGTTTATTTCTTACGCTGTTTGGTGGATCCGTCAATCAATTCTTCAGGCTCTCGCAGAACAGAGTCGTATCGTTAGACTTCCGCTGAATAGAGTGGGAACGCTTCACAAAATAGGCAAGGCTGCCCGCAACCTGGAACAGGAATACGGCAGAATTCCCAGTACCAGTGAAATTGCTGAGGAACTTGAAATGACCATCGAGGAAATTAACGATACACTTCGAATTTCAAATTCTCACTTGTCCCTTGACCAACCATTCACAGAGGGAGAAAATAACTCATTAAAGGATGTTCTCGAGGATGAACATGCGGAAGCTCCCGATGAAGATGTAATGACAACATCCTTAAGAGCAGAAATTGAACGTGTTTTGTCAACTCTCACTGAACGTGAGGCTGAAGTTATAACTCTGTATTTCGGCATAAACCGTGAGCGTGCGCTGACACTCGAGGAAATAGGCGAAAGATTTGGATTAACTCGAGAACGAGTTCGTCAAATCAAGGAAAAGGCAATTAAAAGGCTCAAGCACTCTACTCGAAGAAGAAATCTCAGTGCATATGTTACTTAATCTTTTTTTGGCTAATCGAAATTTCGATATCATCGAGATGTTTTTCTCTTTTGATATATCTTGATATCCTGTTATGAGTTATAAATAGATTATATCGGTTCACCTTATTTTTTAATATGTGAACATCCGGAAATACTCGGGCGATGAAGGTATTTCACTGAGAGAAATGGTAAAATTTATTGTGTTGAAACAAAAAAAGGAGGTTTGAAATGAGAAGGATAGTGTTGCCTATTCTGTTTCTGTTGGTATTTGCATGTATTTCCTTTGCTGACGTCCCCCCTGGGTGTTGTTCTATCTTATCCTGGGGCGATGTGGTTGGAGAGTATTGCGGAGTGACAGCTTATTCAAATGGTAGCACAGGTTACGTTGGCCCTTACGAAACATACGGTTATCAGTTCCAATGTGTTGAATATATTAATCGTTTCTATGTTGAAGCTCTTGGTCATGAGAATATGAGAGGAACTGGTAATGCAAGAGATTATTATTCTACTGCAGCAAGTAGGGATTTAGATGCTTATCTGAATGATGGCTCCGTGTGTCCACAAGTAGGTGACATCCTTTGTTCTAATGGTGGTACTCATGGACATATTGCAATCGTTAAGCAGCTAAGTTG
>JAUXEQ010000300.1 GCA_030620455.1 bacterium
AAAATAGTAACGGCCATTAGTCTTGCGCCTGTTATTCTGGCACGTGCTGGGGTTCTTAAGAATATTAGGGCTACAGTATCTCCTTCCGGTAAAGAAGAACTTATTAATGGCGGTGCAAGATATGTAGATAGGGATGTTGTAACCAATAGAAGGTTTATTACAGCTAACAGTCCTGACGCCACACAGTCTTTTGCTAAGGCTATTGAGAAAAGAATTGCACGAGAAGAAATGTTTAGTCCAAGATTTCGCAAGAGTATCATGCCGGTTGAATAACCAAACGTAAAGACTTGCTTTGTATAATTAGTTATATCGTCGATTCTACCCTCATTTTGCGTTATTTGCGAAATGAGGGTTCTTTATGCGATTCTTCTTCACAATTTCCAGTCACAGTTTGCATTTGTGAGTTTCTTTGTTAAATTTATTTATTATGACCGATAAATTGGAATACAATGTGTCGAGAGATGAATCACATCGAATCCATACTCTGTTTGAAGCTAAATCATTATACAGATTGAAGTTTGCATTAGGAATTCCCGAACTAAATTGCGCTCTCTCCATTCGGTCGAAACCTCCTCAAAAACTTCTTGAGCACACATTAGCTGAAATTAAACCATCGGCATTACCTTCTCGAATTATTCTTCTAAAGCAGATTCATTCACGTATAATTCACAAAATATCAAATCGAGATGACATAGAGAGATTTAACGGTATCGAAGGGGACGCTCTAATTACCGATCTGCCCGATGTGGGATTATGTGTTTCAGTAGCGGATTGTGCACCGATTATTCTTGCGGATAAAGTTAATAAGGCAATAGCTTTGATTCATGCAGGATGGCGCGGGATTGAAGCGGGAATCGTCGAACATTGCACTGAAATCCTTTTCCATTATGGAGCGAAACCGAGAGAAATTTTTGCGTATATCGGTCCAACAATAGGCAAGAAAGATTACGAAGTGGATTCCAAATTCTTGGAATTATTCCCAGATTCAACTCAAAAAATTAATGATAAATTTTTTTTCGATATCCCCACAGAGATAAAAAGAAGACTTGCGATGAGCGGCATTGTAAATGTTTATATATTCCCATATAGCACAAAGGATTCTATGTGGCTTCATTCGTATCGTCGCGACGGTATTAGAGCTGGTAGAAATCTTATTGTAATCTGGAAAAATCGAACGGGATCATGCCTATGAGGAAGAAAATATTAATACTATTGATGATATCCATATCCGCAACTGCAATGGAAGTCGTCGGAGTACCCGGAATTTACAAGGAAATTCCTGCCAAGTATTTGCCACAGGCTCTGTGGGAAAAGGGGTACTGGGAAGCAAGCATCGATTCTGTTGCAAACAACAAAATGTTTATTACACTCGGCAGACCGTCAAAAATAAACTCATTCAAAATTAAACTACCCGACTCTGTGGCTAAACACTTAAGGAATATCGATTCTCCTTCCAAAGGTTCGCTTGTTGATGCACAACGAATAAAGATTTTTTTAGACGATGTTGTGTACAAATTAGAAAACTCTGGTTATCCATTTGCTGCATGCTCTGTATCGATGGATATAGCGGAAAACAACGAAAAAGAAATTTCATTGGACATCTCATTTGAATTGGAAACCGGTCCATACATCGAGCTTATCTATCTCGACTCCCAGATCGATGGGAAAACAAAAGGCAGTGTTATAGAACACTTAATGCTATTCAAGCCAAATAAACCGTTCAGAAAAAAATACATTCAAAGTGGAAGCAGAAGACTCAGAAGGTCGAGAATTATCCGACTTCGAGGAGAACCGTATCCAGCTATCGATTCGGAAGGAAATTATGTTCTGGTTGTTAAAGGAAAGGATCTTATCGTAAATTCGTTCCAAGGGATTATTGGGACAGATGGCGAGAAAATACTCGGAGACCTCCAATTTGCCTCGAAAAATTTGTTTGGCACCGGCAGAAAATTCTCGATAAAACTCTTTCTTGAAAACGAACGTACAACTTTTGAACTCGACTATATCGAGCCATTTTTGGGGAAATCGAATATCTCTCCACAATTTAGAATGAAATTCCAGAATGCTGATTATGTCCGTCAGAATTATCGATTTGGTATACAGTTCCCCATAAGCTTCGAGTTAGACGGTTACACCGGTTTCTCTATCAGACGAAATTATCCCTCCGAAACACCTAACGAAGGCACAAGAAGTTTAGCTCTGGAATTCTGGGGGAGCTATACATCGGTTGAGGATGTATTGATGCCGAGGTCAGGATTCACTATGCGTTTAGGTGGCGAGGTATCACGAATAAACGATTACAACGAAGATGAAATTCAACCAGCTGCAAATGCCAATTTTTCGGTGTTCGCAGCTTTTCCAATTAAAACAATGTCTATATGGCTCAAAGCAACAGGTACTGGGTACATTGAACCAAAACTCCCCGACTTCTCCTTATGGTTTCCACTCGGTGGTTGGACCAATCTGAGAGGTTATCGGCAGGAGCAGTTTTATGGCGCCAAAATCGGCGTTCTAACTATCGAACC
>JAUXEQ010000027.1 GCA_030620455.1 bacterium
ACAGGTTCGGCTCCAAGCTCGAAAGACTTTTTATACGATTATTGTTGTGGATGGTCTAGCAATGAAATTTATGCTATTGGCAAAAAATCCAAGTGGTATAGAGGTGAAATAGAGATTTGGCGTTCTGCAAATGCTGGTTCTACTTGGAATCTTATACATCTCCATACATGTGGGATTACCGAAAGAAAAAATCCTGAGGAAAATGAAACAGCATTCTATTCTTTTTCAGGTGGCATTGTCAAATCAGAATATTCTCTTAAATTATATGACATTACAGGTCATGAATTGAATTCTGGTAGTGTAATAGACATCAGTAAATATCCTCGAGGTATATACTTGATTTCTGATGGTTCGAGAACAAGTAAAATTTTTTGGATTAAGTAAAAGAGGTGAATCATGCGTTATTTATTTGTGATTAGTTATTAAGAATTCAACATGAATTATATAGAGAAATAATGAAATTGAGAAATAAAAATCGAATTTGTTGTGAACTAAGGCTATTTTTAAAAAAAATAAACTAATCGGAGGGCCGGGGACTCGAACCCCGAAGGGAGTTAACATCCCGGCGGATTTCAAATCCGCTGCCTTACCAATTAGACTAGCCCTCCACATTTAGTCGACCATTTGCTTCGATCCAGCCATTGAAATTATAATAGAACAAAGTTCAAGTCAAGAGGTAAACAGCCAGTTTGAATCTGCGATTTTATTGAGTAGGATAGTATAAAACTCCATAAAGCGCTTTGAAAATGTCGTTATATTACTAACGAAACACGAATCAAATTTTTGCAACGCTTGGAAACCAGTCAATCAAAAATGCATTTTAATAATTTTAGTTTTTTTTACAAATTTATCCATCTCTCATGCCATCAGGAATTTCCCTGTCAGGTTGAAGCGCCTGAAGTGCCCTATATCCCTCGAGCATGTGTTGTTCTGCAGTTTCACTATCGCCGTTGAGTTTATGAATTCTGGCTATCATATACCAATGTGTAGGCTCCTCTGGCTCGATTCTCAATGCTCTCTCGAGATAATCCAAGCCACGTTCAATATCTTCATCCTCAGCAACCATAACACCTAACGTAGACCACGCTATTGCCAATTCTGAATCCAATTCCAATGCTTGAGAAATTGAATCCTTAGCCTCATCACGCATTCCTGCTTCAAGCTGACATAACGCAATATTGTAGTATAAAAATGGGATTTGAAGTCCAATTATTTGTGCGTTTTCTATGGCATTTGTAAAGGCTTCTTCTGCATGACAAAACTCGCCAAGTTCGTAATAACATCTCCCCAAATCATTAAGAACATCCCAACCTAATTCTGAATTTTCAGTTGTGAATATTAATAATATTTGTAACGCTCTATCAAAGAGACCATGCTCGATCATAATAGCAGCTTCCGCTCTGTTTGCCCACATTCCATTCTGCTCATGTTCCTTTGTAAATGCTAAAAATTCTGCTGCTTCATCGAGTCTTTTAAGTTTTGCCATCGATAGAGATATCATACCTGCAATTTCAACTGCGTCGGGACGAACTCGCAAAGCTTCGCCAAGAAGAATCAGTGCATCGTCGTATTCTGCTTTATAGAGCTTGATAAGTCCTAATTTAGATAGAACTTTGAAATCCTCAGGATACTCAGAATGCAAAATCTGAAGCTTCAATTCCGCATCGAAGACCTGTCCCTTAGCCATAAATTGCAAGGCTTCCTCAAAATTTTCTCTGTACTTTAAATCGGTCATTTTGTCGCATCGATATAGTCGATTAAAATAAAATAACAGTATTCAAAAAACCTATTAGATTTTTTAAGGATAGCAAATAACAAATACTTTGGAATTTTTTCCTATTGTCATAACTTTTGCCTTCACAGGAGGAGGTAATATGAATGCGATAGTACTCGCTGCTGGTAAGGGAAACCGAATGAAATCTGACATTCCAAAGGTTCTTCACATTCTCGCTGGAAAAACTCTTATAGACAGAGTGCTCGATAACGTCTATAAATCTGGCATCGACACAATTGCTGTTGTCGTGGGCTTTATGAAAGATACGCTTATCCAACAACTTTCCGAAAGACCAGAATTTCCGAAAATGTCGATCGCATTTCAGAAACAACTGTTAGGTACCGCGGATGCTGTCAAATGTGCATTACCTGCAATGCCTTCCAAAGGAACAGTCCTTGTTCTTTGCGGTGATGTACCATTAATATCTCCTAAAACAATAAAGAGACTAATTAATTATCACAAAGAAACATCCGCAGCAGCCACAATTCTTACTGCAATTATGGACAATCCAAAGCAATATGGTAGAATTATTCGAGCCGATGATGGCAGCGTTATTTCAATTGTTGAATATAAAGACGCAACCGAAAATCAGAAAAAAATCAAGGAAATCAATTCCGGTACATACGCATTTGAACTTGAGCACTTGCGCTCAGCACTAAATATGGTTCGAACGGATAACGTTCAGCAGGAATACTATCTTACCGATGTCATCAAAATTCTTCGCACAAAAGCCCACAGAATTTCCGCATTAATCGTCGAGAATTCAATAGAAGTTGAGGGTGTAAACTCTTTCGAGCAACTGATGACGTTGGAAAAATATTGTATACAGATCGGCAATTAAATAAACTAATATTTATATAACTCAGTTGTATTAGATTCATCAGCAAGAACATATACCTTATTTATACTCGTATTTAAGCATACCGAGCAATTTTAATTGTAAAATTTGCTTAATTCCATTCTATTAATCTTCGTGTGTTCCGATAATAGTTTTCACTCTTTTAGTTAGCTTTTTCGAAATATTATCCGCTACAATATATCCTGCTGGTAATACTAATAGAGTCAACACTGTAGCACTGATTAAACCTCCAATTGCTGCAACAGCCATAGGTGCTCTCATCTCGGAACCTTCTGTGGCAAAAATAGCCATTGGTAACATTCCCAGAATAGTCGTTAATGCCGTGATAATAATTGGTCTAAATCTTACAACTCCCGCTCTCTCGATGGCTTTGTCTCTTTCCATTCCCTTCCGTCTTAGTTGGTTAATGTAGTCGATAAAAACAATACCATTGTTGACTACAATACCCGCTAGAAACATCATCCCCATAAACGAAGGCATAGATAAAGTCTTTCCAGTAATAAACAGTGCCCAGAATACCCCAATCGCTGCCATAGGCTGTGTAATCATTATTACTAAAGGATGAAAAAACGATTCAAACTGCGCTGCCATAACCATGTAAACAAGAAGAATTGCTGCTAATATTGCTATTAAAAATGCATTGATCATGTCTTTATATTCCTCAGCGGCTCCTCCTATGTGATATGAATAATCCACTGGCCAAACTGCTTCTTGTTTGGATAAGTTTTCTAAATACTTTTGTATTTTTCCCACTTCTTTATTTAATTTCCCACTCTCAGCCACCGAAGCTGTCACAGAGACCTTTCTCTGCTTTTCATCTCTATCAATTTGAATCGGACCGGTTGTTTCCTCGATATGTGAAACTTGTGAAAGCGGAACTACCAATCCTGCGGAATTAACGATAGGGAGATTTAATATATCAGTCATTTTCGATCTTTCCTCAGGCTTAAGCAAAACAACAATATCTATCAATTTACCATCATCATTATACCTTCCAGCAAGCGAACCTATAGAATATGTTCTTATTACATTAGCAACTTCCGAAATATTCAGTCCAAAACGTGAAGCTTTCTCTCTATCCACAAGAATTCTAAATTCCGGCTTCCCCTTTTTATAAGAAATATCGACATCGGATAGATTCGGGTTACTATTCATTTCATCGGATATAATATTAGCTAATTCGTTAAGTTTTTTAAAGTCGGAGCCATAAATCTTAATGTCGATAGGATATTCAGAACCGCCAAAACTCATTTGCGACATATCCTGTACAATAAATCTAGAATTTGATAGAACTGGAAAATTCTCTCTCATTTTATTCATTGGTACAGACGTAGAATGAGTTCTCTTTTCCCTTTCCTCGAATACAAGAAATATCGCTCCTTCATTAGTTTCTCCGGTCATACTCCCGAAAGCTACATCAAACTCGGAACCTTCTGTAGAACCTACTGTGTATCCATAGTGAATTACATCCGGGTCATCCTTTACATCTTGAATAAGATCTTCAGCAACTTCTTTGGTCTGTTCCATAGGGCTTCCTGGAGGCATGTAAAATAAAGCTTGACCGAATTCTTGTTCCATTTTCGGTAAAAATTCACCACCAATAAACGGTAGAAGTCCAAGAGATATTCCAAAAAGAATAAATGCTAAAAGAATTGTTAAACCTTTATGCTTAATTACCCATCGTAGGAATATGCTGTATCTGTCGATAATGCTTCTAAACCATCCTGTAACTTCCATGCTTCTTTTATGCTTCTTCTTAAAAATTTGCGCAGCAATAACTGGCACCAATGTCATTGCAACGAACAATGAAGCTAAAAGCGAGAAAGTAACTGGTAAGGCTAATCCTCTTGAAAGTTCTCCAGTGATCCCTGGGACAAGCATCATAGGAAAGAAAACAGCTATTGTTGTTAATGTCGATGCTGTAATAGCCATCCCAACTTGTGAGGCGCCTTTGCTAGCAGCAACTTTTCGTGTTTCTCCTTCCTCGATCTTCCTGTATATATTCTCTATGACAACGATAGCGTTATCAACCAACATTCCCACACCAAGAGCTAAACCACCTAATGTCATTAAATTTAACGTATAACCAGAAAAGTAAATCGGTATGAAAGTTGCAATAACAGAAAACGGAATTGCAAGTGAAATAGCTAAGGTTGGTCTCCAGGTCCTTAAAAATACGAATATCATTATAACAGCCAGAATAGCACCCACTATTGCATTGCTGCTTGTTTTGGACGTAACTTTTTTTATTATCCTCGACATATCAAACAACGATACGATTTTTATATTTGGTGGTAAAATTTTGCTAAGTACTTCAATCTCCTTAAGCACTTTACTCATTACTCTAACAGTGTTAGCCCCAGACTCTTTCATAATCATTAACCAAATTGCATCTTCCTCATCTATTTTTGCCACACCTCGAACATCCTTAAATCCTTTTCGAACATTTGCTATTTCCCTAAGATGGATAGGTTGGTAATCTTTTGTTAGACCAACAATTACATTTTTAATATCTTCAATCGATTTATATTCGCCATAGGTTCTAAGTAGGTACTCTTTATTTTGACGAGTAAGGTATCCTGCGGGAAGATTTACATTGTTGAATGCAAGAGCCATTATGATTTGCTGAGCATCAATTCCCAATGCTTCCAACCTAGTTCTATCTAATTCAATCCTTATCTCATTTTTTCTGCCACCAAATAGAGAAACACTGGCAACACCATCAAGCCTTTGAAGACGATGCTTAATAAAATCCTCTGCAATTCTTCTCTGTTTCTCAGGATTTCCTTCTCCGATTATAGCAAAGCTTCCGACAGGTATCATCGAAACGTCAAACTTGAATACCAAAGGATCCGAAACATCAGAAGGCAAAAAACCTTTATATAAACTAATTTGATTCCTAATATCTTGTGCTGAAAAATCTAGGTTTGCACCCCACTCAAATTCAACCATTACGACTGAAACACCCTCACGGGAAATCGATTTAACCGACTTCACTTTGCTTATCGAAGCCATTAATTCTTCGATCGGTTCAGTGAGCATACGTTCAACATCTTCAGGTGCTGCGCCTTGCCAGGTGGTCATGACAGATATCACAGGATAACTGAAGTCCGGCAAGAGTTCTAAACTCAAGTTATATAAGGAAAAAAGGCCTAAAACAATTATAATTCCTATGATCATTGTAATTGCAACAGGTCGCTTTACTGATAATCCCGGTATGTTCAATTTACTCCTCCTTTTCAATATTCAGGTCGAAATGAAAGTCTTTCGGCATAAAAAAGATAATTAACAAATTTAGTCAAATATTATTATCAATCTAGATTTGTCTTTCCTTCACAAAAATATCTGACCCTATGTTTAGTTACTGACCATAAGGTCAGATTAAGTTTATTACTGAATTTCAAAATGTCAAGTGAAAACAAGAAGGTTTGAAAAGTTAATTAAGATGCTATTTTTAAAAGATAATCTTTTTCGTTTCAGAGAATTTTCCATCCATCGTTCATATAAGATATATACACTCAAGAAGAGTGCCCATACATCTCTGAATTGTAATAGACAAAAGTCAAAACTCAAATCCTGAATGCAGAAAACGGTTGGGGCATCAAAAAAAAACAATAGAGTTTATTTCCCATATAACTTTCAGAATTCGAGAGCGTTGTATAATTCAAAACAAAAATAATGAGGCATAAATTAAGAACTGAAAGCAATCGTGAGAAATAAAGACCGAAATTGAAAAAAATATAAATTAACTAATTAAATTACCCAAAAATAGTCAGGCTCCCAGACATCTGAGCCATCAATATTGAAAATTAAAAAAAATTGCTAAGCTTCTTCTTCCTTTTCAGTATTCCTGCTATTATCAAACCGAGATGCAAGTATACCTATTAATGGGATAGTCCACAGCTTTCCCTGAAGAACCATTATTACGCCTACAAGTGATGCTAGTGCCGCAAGAAGCAATGCAGCTTTCCAAAAAACAGCCCCAAGAAGTGCTATAGCTTCAAAAAGAAAGAGAATAATGCCCTGTTTAGCATGTTTATAGGCAAATCGATTGCCTTTCGCCTGAAAGAAAGGAATGAAGCAAAGAACTGGAATATAGGAAAGAATAGCCATCGACTTATATTCTTCAATCTCCTCAGGAGTCAATTCATCTTCAATATCTTGCTCCTCAGCATCTCGCTGTGGCACGAAATCCTTAAAAAAATTGAATGTTTCCTCGACTTTCATAAACTATAACTTTCGTCAGGAGTTTATTTTTGCATCTACTGCAAATTCAATTAAAATTAGTACATTTCTTTAAATATATCAAGAACAATATCGAGTTATCTAAGTTAATTAATAATTCTAATATGATTATGTATTAATAAAATACTTTTAAACTTTGGCAAACCTATAATTTTCTGAAGTATACTCTAAAAAAGCAAACTTAGGATTTTATATCACAGATACTAAGGCATTTTCAGAAGAACAATTATTTAGGCATTCCCTGAACTCCCAATCGCTGGGCCTGCGGTTGTTGTTGTTCAATATCTGGAACGAAATTACTTTCAATTCTCGTTAGAAGAACAATAACTCTATTTCTATGTTCACTTTTCGGGAATCGATGAAGAAATTCCCTATATATATTCTTAGCCTCAAAAGGTTTGTTTTTTATCTCAAAACATCGGGCAATACCGATCATAGCTTCATCAGCTCGAAAGAAATTAGGATAGCTTTCTAGTATTTTTTTATAGTGTTCACTTGCCACATCAATTTGACTTTTATCCTCATAAGCAGAGGCAAGACCCATAATTGTAGCAGCGGTTATATCACTGTCCGGTTCGTTAAATGTTAAGAATTTTTGATATGATGCAATCGCAGAATCGAGAAATCCCATAGAATAGTAAAGATGACCGAGAAGATACACAGCATTTCGTGCCTGAGGACTGCTACCATAATGATTCACTAACGATCTCAACGTATCGAATGATGCTTGATATTGACCAGCATCGAGTAGAATATAGGCAATGCCAAGTCTTTCCTCCGCTGCTTTTTTACGAGCTTTTCTGTAAGATAAAAATGATATAATAATTATTACAATTGCAAGTACGATTCCCGTGTAAATAAGAGCTTTTCTGGGCTCATTTCTTACGTTTCTATAGAACTTTGTGATATCATCTACAAGTTTATCATGTTTAAGTTCATGTTTATCTATTCTCTTTGACATATTCTACCGCCTTTTTGACCATGAGTGTATAATTGAGATTCGAATCACCTATTAAAATTTATAATGTCAAGAAATCAAGTATAATTTTTCAAGAAATATCATTTCTAAATAATCATATAGAATATAATGAAAAATTCAAAGAAACAATCCAATTAAGAAATCCTTGTTGAAAAATTGAATATATAAAGCTCTACTTTAAAATGAAACAGAAACCATAGCCAAAAAAACCGACATTATTCATACACAACCTCTATAATAGTTTTTCATAAGGATCATAAAGCTTCCTATATTCAAGGATAGCATACCTATCCGTCATTCCTGCGATATAATCTGCAACAACCCTTTTTACCGAATTGTTATTCAGACGTTCGCGAGAGGTTTTCGGAAGTTGGTTTGGCTCCGTACAATACGCTCTATACAACGATTCTATTATAAACTTTGCCTTTGTTGCCATTCTAAGAACTTTGTAGTGTCGATACATATTATTTAGCAAAAAATTGCTTGCATAACCTAATTGCTCCTCTATATCGGAGGAAAAACTTATAAGTGGATCATTAAGCAATCTAACAGAATCCACATCATGCGGATTTGCTTTCTCTATCCTCTTTTGCGATTCCGAAATAACGTCTGTGGCAAGAATATTTATAAGAGCTTTAATACATTGTGCTCTGAGCACTTCTTCCTCAACATTACCGCATTTGAAAAGGACATTCTCACATATTTCTCCCCAGAGAGGGAATCCTTTCTTCAATTCCTGCAGATTTAGAATACCAGAATACAATCCATCATCGATATCATGAGATGTATAAGCTAATTCGTCTGCAATGTTTACAACCTGTGCTTCAAGAGATGGCATCTTCTCCAATTTCCAAAGCAAATTTTTCTTATAAACGGGAGAATCATATCTTGTGTGATGCTTCTCGATTCCCTCACGCGTCTCGACTGTCAGGTTTAGTCCCTGAAATTTGGGATAGCGTTTTTCAAGGTATTCAACAATCCTAAGCGATTGCTTATTATGATCGAATCCACCAACCTCGATTGTGAGTTCATTAAGAACTTCCTCCCCAGTGTGACCAAATGGTGTATGTCCCAGATCGTGAGCAAGAGAAATTGCCTCCGATAGATCGATGTTAAGATGTAGAACTCTCGCTATAGCACGGCTAACGGTGGCAACCTCGAGCGTGTGGCTCATTCTTGTTCTATAGTGATCACCCTCATGGTTAACAAAGACCTGCGTTTTATACTGAAGTCTTCTAAATGCAGTCGAATGGATTATTCGTTCTCTGTCCCGTTCAAATGGTGGTCTGTATGGATGAGGTTCTTCATAATAATGACGACCTCGAGAGTTTTTGCTGAAGCATGCATATGGAGCTAACCATCTGGATTCGAATTCGTAGGAATCTTGAAGTAGAACCTTTTTTTGCATTATAACCTCGAGTTCACTTTCTTATAAAATAAGGTAAGATGTAAGCAATGAGAAAACGATAATTAAAAACAGGGAAATTCACTAGGTTTATTGACCTGTTGGTGTTTGCTGTGCTGGTTGCTGTGGTGTAGGTTCAGGAGCTTGTTCAGTAGGTACTTGCTGTGGAGCCTCTTCACCGGATGTTGTTGGCATACGCCGAGTTGCAGGTGCTCCAGTGCGTCTCATTATCGTTCTTTCTTTAGCTGGTGCTGTGACATAAAAGTTTACCCCAAGGATCAATAATAAAAAGATTACAGCAAGGACTGCCGTTAAATTGGTCAGAAATGACATCCCTCCTTTGCCACCAAAAAGAGAACCAGTAAAACCGGCACCTCCAAAAGCTGCGCCCACACCACCCTGCATTCGAGGTTGTAATAAAATCGTTATAACTATCAATACAGCATCTAATACCAATAAAAAGATCAATATATTCAAAACCATTTTTCCTCCTTTACAACTGAATTCGAAAATAGAAACTAATTAACAACAGTCAAGGAAAAATCCTTAAAAAACTTTTTCAGTCAATAAGCTCCTTTCCCGGTAATAACAGCAGGAAGTGTTTTAAAAAGAATCATTATATCCATCGCCAATGACCAGTTCTCTATATAATGAATGTCTAATTCCACCATTTTTTCAAATGATAGATCGCTTCGTCCCGAGACCTGCCACAATCCAGTCATACCGGGAGTTACGTCAATTCTTCGTAACTGCCAATTCTCATAAACTTTAACTTCTCGCTCTAATGGTGGTCTTGGACCAACAAGAGACATCTGTCCTGAAAGAACATTAAACAGCTGCGGTATTTCATCTATAGAAAACCTTCGTATTAATCGTCCTATTAAAGTTATCCTGGGGTCCTTTTTAATTTTAAAAATTGGTCCTTGAGCTTCGTTATCTTCCAGATGTTCTTTAAGTCGTTTTTCAGCATCTTTATACATAGATCGGAATTTAATCATCTGGAATTTTCGTCCATTACGACCAATACGCTCTTGAAGGAAAAAAATGTGTCCCGAACTTGTAAGTTTAATCGTCAAAGATATCGCAATGAGAAGTGGAGATAAAAGAATTAATAGTATAGATGAAAGTAAAAGGTCGGCAGCTCTTTTGACACCGCGTTGCCAAACTTTTAGTGCGAGATCTGTGAATGCCAGAACCTGAACATCTCCTACTGGCTCGACTTCCACTCGACCTCTTAGAAGATGACGGAATGGTGGCACCAACTCAAACTGCACTTGTTCTTTCCTACATTCGTATATAATTTTTAGTATCGTGTTCTCACTGGGATTTGGATATGCAAGAATTGCCTCATCAAATTGACCTTTGATAATAATTTCTCTCAACTCACTTATGTCACCAAGATAAGGAAGATCTGTAGTGCACCGTTCTCCAGCCAACGAGATCATTCCAACCAAACCTGCAGCT
>JAUXEQ010000170.1 GCA_030620455.1 bacterium
CGTGGATATGAATCCATCCTCTTCACGTTATATAAGTTTCACTCAGTGTATCTTCGAAGTTCCGAGTTGGGAAATTGGTACGGATACTCAAGCTGCGGTTAATCTTGGGTTAGGAGATAGTTCAGTTGTAGCGGATATTAGGGAGTGTTTATTTATATCTGCAACTGATGCAAGTGAACCAGTAGCAATTTTAGTTGATAGAGCAGAAGTTAATATTCACGATTGTAAGTTTAATGAATTGTTCGGTGGAATAAAGGCATTGTCGGATAATGAAGCCCGATTGCAAATTTCTGATTGCAGGTTTACAGGTGTTGAAAGTTATTGTATTAATCTTGATTCCGATTATGCTAATATTCATAATTGTATATTCACTGGAAGCTCATCGATAAAGGATGATGAGGCAATTCAAATTTTTGAAGATGTAGTAGTTGAGATTATAGGATGTTCATTTACTAAGTTCATTACGGGTGTTAAAATCATTGATGAGAATGATATTGTTAAAGTCGAAGCATGTGATTTCCACGATTTCAATGATATTGCATCAGGAACTTATTCTCCGAGGGGTATTTGGGTTCAGGACATTGCAGATTCAACACGCACAACTCTCGAACTTTATATTATAGGGAATTTATTTACCAATATAAAAACCAGCGGAACAGCAAGCAGTGATTCGGTTTGTGCAGTTTGCATCTGCTACCCACCTGATAAATTCCTATTCAACAACAATGACGTGAATGGAATAGGCTCAGGGGTAGGAAGTTCTTATGGTATCCTCATCGACTATAATGAAACTTCATTTTCCTCGGATGCATTTCAGATTAATAATAATAAGTTCCTTAATATCGAGAATGATTGTATTCATCAGGAGGTTGGGCAATGGCCAAGTTCTTCTGTTATATCTGGCAACTCGTTTCAATGTGAAGAGAATCCAATCGACATTAAAGTTACCGGAACTTCTTTAAGGCTTGCTATTTTCGGGAATACTTTTGATTGGGATGCATCTACATACTATGCAATTAAAAAGACGAGTTCATCGGCAAATGATAACGTTACTGTTGCCAATAATCTATTTTTGAAGAAGGACAAAATGTATGAGGTAACCTCGCCACAGAAATGCGATGATAACTTTGACGGTAAATTTAACCAGGATTACACTGGAGATGACACGGCTGGGAATACGGGCTCCACTGGAGATAATCCAAATTGTAATTAGTTACTTGCTAAATATGAACAAGCAGTTGTTTGAAATCACTTTACCTCTGCCTAATTAAACAGATGAGATCTTTCGAATTCAAGAGTTCTTACTTAGTTTTAGTAAAGTGAATTTTACAGCCAGCAAAACTGTATTATAGATTTGATTATGTATTCAAAAGTGGTTTTTTGAAAACACGAAAGCGTTTATAAACCTGACCACCCATTCTTTCCAGTTCAGCACGCATTTTTAAATTAGATTCCAAATTATGGTGGCTATCGATATACTCAAAACCTTGTTGTCGGGCAGATTCAAGTTGTTTCAGACCCATCATTACATCCAAACCTCGATCTCTATACTCATATTTTACTGCGCCAAGCAGAAGATCGAGCTGTTTAGTTTTCTTGGCAGCGTTTAGTATTCTAAATATCCCAAACGGGAATAGATGACCGCCTGCTTTCTTAATTCCTTCACACATATTGGGAATACCTATAACAAACGATACTACTTCGTCACCAACGGTAACCACCTTGATAAAGCGAGGATTTGCAATTGGCAGGTAACGTTTAGCAAGGTCATGAATTTCTTGTTCACTAAGGGAAACAAAACCATAAAGCTTTGTATAGCATTCGTTCATAAGTTTGAATATACGCTGAATATATTTTTTTAACTCTTTACGTTTAGTAAATTCAACTAACTTTAGGTCTTTTCTTCTGGAAACTCTTTCGTATATTTTCCGGTAGAATAATGGGATTTCCTTCGGTATTTCCATCTTATAGACAACATAATCTACATCCTTAGTATAACCTTCATTTTCAACTAAACGAATCATATATTCGAAATTATGATATGTTACAATCGTCGCCATATACTCGAAGCCTTCAATTAGAAATCCCTCGGGATCTTGGTCGGAAAAACCGTATGGACCGATAATTTTATTCATTCCCTTTTGCTTTGCCCAGTTTTCTATATAGCTCAAAAGTGCATGGGCAATCTCTTGATCGTCTAAACTTTCCAAGTATGCAAATCTAGCGGTTTTCTCATCTCGAGAACCGTTGTATCTATGATTTATAATTCCCATGATTCTTCCTACAACTTTTTCGTCTTTATAAGCAAGAACGAAAGTTGTATCACAATAAGAAAAAGCTTTGTTCTTTTTCGGGTTAAAATATTTCCATTCGTCAACGTAGATTGGTGGAACCCAGGTTGGATGATTTCGATGATTTTTTTCTGGAAGATAGATAAATTTTCTTAATTCTCTTCGATTACAAATTTCCTTTGCTTGAACTGCCATAATTACATCTTTCATTTAATATTTATCAAAAACCATTCTTGATGTAATATTATTTGTTATCTGTTTTAAAAAAATCGATCGATCAAATATTACCTTGATTCATAGTAAAATGCTCTCTAATAGCAAAAATCATACAATATAATTCGATACTTAAACTATTTAACCAGTTTGTTTTTCAAAACTGCTTTATTTTTTTATTAACCCTTGTTCTAAATTAAATATAAAATCTTAATTGGTAAAGTTTTTTATTTATTCAATTTGATTTCTTATTATTGCATATAAGGCTTCTATGTAGCCTATTTGCCCTCTTTATATGTCCTTGCTCCTTTTAAAAATAATCGAAAACTTCCTCGCCACCCAACTGCTCCGAGGTATGCAAGCAGTATTCCCGATAGAACATCGAGTATGTAATGTTCTTTCATTGTTAAGGTAGAAATTGTAATTAAAGTTGCAAATAAGACTGAGAATATCCTCAGAAACCGCGATTGAATAACAAATAAGCTAACATAGGACAATAAAAGAACTAATACCACATGCATAGATGGAAAGCATGCATATGCTCCAGTATGCGTCAAATGGTGCATAAATTCCTGAACTATTCCCATATTTTCTGGCCATGGACAGTGTGCTGGAACAAGCAATTCAATGCTTGCTCCCAAAAATATAGTTATCATAAAAGTGAATATTGTTCTTGTGAATTGTTTTCGTTGGAGATGAATAATAATTAATATTGCTACGATGACGAAATAAGCGTAATATGAATAATAAAATATCCATGTCCAATTTAAATATGGTATCCATTTATCTATGATTATATTAAGATTAACGAAACTATCTGGTGAGCGTAAACCACCAATGTAATTTACAAATTTGTATAATGTTAGTTGAAATATGAATACGGCTAATATCGACAATATGCGTCTAAATACTATTTTCTTTCTCATTATTTAACCTGTCCATAATCTTTATTAATTTGCTTTCCCGATCTTATTTTCCAAAACTGATAAATAATTACTCTATATTAGTATCACAAATGAAATTTACAAATTTAAATTGTTGGAAAGTTGAATTTACTATATGCTTTTTTCATGAATAGATATATATCACCTTTATCATCATACTTTTCTCTGCTAATGCGCAGAATTTCACCTATTTTACTTTTGACTATTGTCCCAAATTTTTGTTCAATTAGATAGAATTCAAATCCAAATTCCATAAGAAGTGATAACAGTTTTTCAGGCGATGCTCCAAGATTCCTTATGTAAAATGGAATAAACTCCATTATAATCATAATATCATTTTCTTTAAGTAGTTTTCCCCCTCCTTTGATGACTAATCCTTCAGCTCCTTCAACATCGATTTTAATAAAATCAATCCTCCTGTTTTCACCCATGTTTTCATAAAAGCTATCGAGAGTTATTTTTTCAACTTCTATAAACTTGTTAGTGTTAACATTTTTTTCGGACAATGAATGTTTTCCATCGCTTTGTGTGTCCAAAAAGAGTTTTGTAGAACCGATATTATTCGAGAGAGCCTTATTAATAGGGATGATGTTTTTAAATTCGTTGATTTCAATATTTTTAAGCAACAACTTGAAATTGTGTGGTTCAGGTTCAAAAGAGTAGATTTTCCCTGTATTCCCCACTAACTTAGAGGAAATCAAAGTATGATAACCGATATTTGCTCCAACGTCTAATACTACCATCCCAGGTTTTAATATTTCACGCATTATTTCTATTATATGTTTTTCGTAATAACCGCTTAAAATTAAAGATATTTCAACACCTATCGAGCGTGGATTGACATAGATTTTGAAATTTTCTGTTTGAATAAGGTGAAGTCCTTTTGCTTTGAAAACTTTGAAGAGGAGAAAGTAATAAAGTTTGCGAGCAAAGGGTAATTTCAAAATGCCTGTTCCAAGAAATTTCTTCGAAATTGTTATC
>JAUXEQ010000229.1 GCA_030620455.1 bacterium
AGCATTTAAACTAGCCCAGGAAACATAAACAAGATTTCTTTTCCCTCTAAGCTCTTCGTTTAGCCAACCTGTTAATCCACCACCACCAGAAAGAAGACCTGTAATTGCCCTTAGAGCCCATGTATCACTTTCATTATAGCTGGTGCAAGCATCGTAGCCTATTTTTAAAGTTATTTGAGATCTATTAGTTTCTTGCTTAACTAACTCTGATTTTGCCCTTGGTTCTGGGATAGGTATTTCAGATAGAATTGAACCAGTTTTATTTAATTTCCCAAAAACATTTGTAAGTCTTCTTTCCATTTCCTCAATTTTCATTGGACCAGATATAGCCAAAACTATACAACTGGGATCCATGATTTTTTTCCAATACGCTTTTGCAACCTTAGATGTCAGATTTACGATATTATCAGGATAACCTATTGTTGGTCGAGAATAAGGATGTTCATTATAGAACTTTTCGTCAAAGAGGATATTAGCTTCTCTAGCCCAAGAACTTTTAGCTCTATTAAACTGAGCAATTTGATTATTTCTAACTTTTTCCTCCGATGATTTTGGGAAAGTCGGTTTCGAAAGCATCTCAGACACTAATTCCAAAGCATCATCGAAATCGGAAGCTAAAAATCTCCCATGAATATATATGGTATGCCTACCTGCATTATGGGAAATGTTAATGTTAAGGTCATCTTGACGACCTTGAAGTTTCTCGAAGGTTGGATATTTCTTGGATCCTTCGCCAATGTAGCTTGCTGTAAAATAAGCTAAGCCCGATTGCTCGGGTGGTTCATAAATTGAACCACCATGAATATAAATAGAGATATCAAGAGTCGGTACAGAATTGTTTTCTGCCATAAGCAAACGTAAGCCATTTGGTAAGGTCTTCAATATAAATTCAGGCTTCTGTGAAACCTTAGATTTAGCAAATTGAATATCCGTCGGTGTTTTTGCACCAATAGGTTTGACAATTGCTAAAGTCATTCGATTTTTTTTAAGGTATTTTTTTGCTACTTTTTGAACGTACTCAGGAGTGACTTCATCAAGATCTAAGAGAAAAAATCCGTCTGTAAAAGGTGTTCCATAGTTGAGTATCCTATACATAAGTTGTGAGGTTTGTGAGTTAACCGTTTCATCAACCATTAAAGTCCTTTTTCGAATAATTTCCTTTGCCCATTGAACCTCGGATTCTTTAACTCCATTTGTTTTTACATTATCGATCTCATTCCAAATTGTCCTAAGAAGTTTATCTCTATTTTGATAATCGAATGATCCACTGATAATAAATTGACCACGTCCGTCACCGCTTGGATAGGCAGAAGCACCTATAGAGTTGGCTAATGGAGTTTCACAATTGACAAGCTTCATGTCCAAACGTGATGTAGAAGCACCTGAGAGAATCATAGCCAAAAACCACAAGGCATTATCATCGTTATCACCGAATAATGTAGTTGGAATTCCCATCCTGAATTGTGAAACCTCAACATCCGCTTCTTTTTCTACTACAATAGGATTAGTTCTAAGAGGAACAACTGCTAAATCCTGTTTATATACTCTTTTTCGTTCCCAAGATCCAAATAGTGAATCGACAACACTCTTAATAGTAAAAGTATCTAAATCTCCTGCAATGACGAGAATTGCGTTATTTGGGGCGTATCGAGAGTTATAGTATTCTATTAGTTCTTCGCGAGTTAATTCGAGAAACTTTTCTTCATAACCGATTGTAGGATCCATATAAGGCGTATTTCTATAGAATGCCTTTGAGTAAATATTAGATAAAATTCTTCTAGGTTCCTCATTGCCTTTTCGAATTTCTTGAACAATTACACCTTTTTCTCTATTTATTTCAAAAGAATCGAACGCACATGCCTGGATATTTTCCGATAAATACATCATCAACGGTATATACGCTTTCGCTGGTCCTGAACCGTAATAACATGTAACATCTTTACTTGTATATGCGTTCGTCGCCAGTGAGTTTTCTGTTATAATTTCTTTATATTCATTTTCTGTTCGAAATTTTGTTGTTCCACCTGAAACAACGTGTTCCAGATAATGTGATATACCACCCCCCATGTATTTGTCCTCATGGGCTGCACCTGTTAATATTAGAATTCTAGCGGATACTCTTGGGGTAGTGTGATTTTCCCAGAACGCGACGTGTAACCCGTTCTCCAAAACCCAATGGTAGATAGGTGGTCTAGGTATGATGCTATCTGGTACCCATTCATGGAATATTGGTAAATCACGCGCAGCGAATAGTGAAGATGTAAGAATTAAAAGGACTATCGTAATCTTATAGATACGTGACATTTTTGTTACCTCTTAAAGTTATACATTAAATTATAAATCTATCTTCTTATAAGTCAAGCGGTTTTTAATGCGATATTATTTATTTTTTAATAAAAGCTAAAAAATTGCCCCGCGAAGGATTCGAACCTACGACCCGCTGATTAAGAGTCAGCTGCTCTGCCACCTGAGCTAGCGGGGCAATGACCTGTATAATATTCAGGTGATTATCTGTGTCAAGAATTTTCAATTAGTATCAGAAAGCTCATAAATAATTAGTAAAATGATTTTTCTATTATGCTATTCTACGGTTACGCTCTTTGCGAGATTTCTTGGTTGATCGATGTTGCATCCTCTTAGAACTGCGATTTGGTATGCTAATAATTGAAGAGGAATAACAGAAAGCATTGGAATAAACATATGTTCTGTATTGGGTATGTAAATTACATGTTCCGCTAACTCTTTTATAGATTCGTTTCCCTCTGTGGCAACTGCAATGACTCGTCCTCCTCTTGTTCGAACTTCCTCGATATTGCTTACGATTTTTTTATAAAGAGGATCATCAGTAGCTATAAATAGAACTGGCATGTTGTTATCTATTAGAGCAATAGGACCGTGTTTCATTTCAGCTGCAGGATAACCCTCAGCGTGAATGTAGGAAATTTCTTTTAATTTCAAGGCTCCTTCAAGAGCCACTGGGAAATTAAATCCTCGTCCAAGATATAGAACATTTTGGTGATTTTTAAATATTTCAGCAATTTCCATTATTTGACCTGTTTTTGTTTCGTTGTCCAGTATACTCTGCACCTTATCCGGAATTTGCTTGAGTTCTATAGTTAGTTTTCTTCCAATTTCGGCAGGAAGTCCTTTCATTCTTCCTAACATAAGTGATATCAGAGAAAGAACCATAACTTGAGAGGTAAAGGCTTTGGTAGAAGCAACTCCAATTTCCGGACCAGCATGAATATATACACCTGAATCAGTCTCTCTTGCAATTGTTGATCCAACACAATTAACAATACCAAATACCTTTGCACCATGACGTTTGGCTTCACGCAACGCTGCCAGTGTATCTGCAGTTTCTCCGGATTGACTTATTACAAAAACAGGAGTTTTTTCATTTAAAATTGGACTTCTATATCTGAATTCAG
>JAUXEQ010000211.1 GCA_030620455.1 bacterium
ATAATTTCTTACCTCGACCAGCACAGCCAGCGAAGAATGAAATTAATGTAACTAAAGTGACTAATACTATTAACTTATATTTATTCAAAATACCCAACCAATTTTTGCCCATGTATATAATTTTTTATAATTTCTAAGTTCAGGAATTTCAGGATTATACTCACTTTTTGAGTTTCTATCCTTATAGTTAACTCCCAATTCCAACCATATTTTCTTACCGATGAAATTCCTTGCTGAACCGCTCAGATCATAAAGCTCATCAACTCTTCCAAGATGTAACGGATCGATCCAATATGCCTTTTGGGATGTATAAATTCTGTAATAATAATTTCCTTTAAGGGATATTTTAATTTCACGTTCGAAAATAATAATACTTTTATTAATTACAAGAGAGAACATGTCCTCTTCATAGGATATATCACTTTCATCTGAGTTCTGTTTATTCTCGACAGAGGTATCGTAACCTCTCGCTTCGCTTATCAGAAACCTGTACGCAATTTCAAACTCTGGACTCATTCCCTTGGACAATGAGAGAGAAATTTTCCTTTTCCATGAATCATATTCAGGAAGAAATCGTTGTATCGATAATATGAAAGATCTCCATAAATAGATACGAAATATCTTCCAGTAAATCTATATCTAAATTCCGAATTATATTATTAGATTAATATAGTCGGGCTCTTTTATGAAGGTAGGCAAGAAGAGATATATCAAACGGTGTGTCCGTTGTTATAAGACAATAATCCACACCTAATTCTCGACAGCCATATTTCAATTCGTTGAAAAATTTTCCAACTTCTTTGCGATATTCTTCTCGGATCATCCATGGTTGCACAGGAAGTTTATTTCCACTTTCGAGGTCGATAAATTCAGCTTCTCTTTTAAAATCGAAATTTACTTCAGAAGGATCGAGAATATGGAAAACGATTACTTCATTTTTTTTGTGTCGAAATTGTCTAAGAGCAGTTAGCGTGTGCTTAGGATCATCTAGAAGATCGGAAATTAGAATTATCAATCCTCTACGTTTCAATTTTTCAGCAAGAGCAGTAAATGTTTTATCTATCCGCGTTTCTTCTGCATAATCGGTTCTATCTAACACCTTCAGAAGTTCCATGAGTTGCACTTTGGTCATCGAAGCTGGGATATATGTATCCACATCCTTATCAAATGTAAGAAGACCCACAGCATCTTTTTGCTTGACCATAAGGTATGCCAACGCTGCAGCAAGAAAACGTGCGTATTCAATTTTCCTTAAACGACCGTTGTGCGAGAATCCCATCGAGCCACTTTTATCGAGCAGGATATATGCTCTAAGGTTGGTTTCCTCCTCAAACTCCTTTACATAATACTTATCTGTTCTTGCGAATACTTTCCAGTCGATTGTGCGAGGTGGATCCCCAGGATTATATTGTCTATATTCCGCAAACTCGACAGAGAAACCGTGATAGGGGCTTTTGTGAAGCCCCACCAGGAAACCTTCAACGACTAATTTGGCGATAATCTCGAGATTACCCAGTTTCGCTAATATAAGAGGGTTAAGAAATCGTTTATAATCTTGCTCTTGTTTGCTTTGCATTTTTAATCACTGCAACTATAATAGAGTGTTTGTTTATATAGGCAAGTTAATTAGTGTTTGTGTGCAAAGTGTTTAATGAGTCTGCAAAAACAGTTTGCCAAAGATTGAAAGGCGTAAATATTTACTTAGGCATCGATTAATACTTAAATTTTTAAAGGACATTCAATGAGGAAATTTTTTGCTTGGCTAAAGAAAAATATACTAACAGGGATTTTTATAAGTGCGCCAGCCGTAGTTACGATTTATGTTTTCTGGATTGTTTTTCGTTTCTTAGATGGAATTCTTGCAGGTTTATTAGTGTATTTCTTTGATATTAAAATTCCTGGTTTAGGATTTGTAGCTTTGTTGGCCATACTATGTGTTTTAGGATTCCTAACAAGGTCATATATTGGAAATAAATTTTTGAGTCTTACCGATGCGATTTTTACACGATTGCCTGTAGCTAAATCTATTTATTCTGCAATAAAACAAATAGGAAAATTCCTTGAAATTAAAAAAACTTTTGTTTTTCATGCGCCAGTTATGATAGAGTATCCTCGCAAGGGATTGTTTGTTATTGGTCTGTTGGTTAATGAGAAGCCTACAAACATAAATGGGAAAAATCTTTACCCAATTTTTATATCTTCGACGCCGAATCCTACAACAGGATTTCTTATTTTTGCTAAGAAAAGTGATTTCATCGAGCTTGATATGACAATCGAGGAAGCAATGAAAATGGTTGTGTCTGCAGGTATTTTAAGTCCAACCGAGGAATTAATAAATGAAAAATCATTTGTAGAGCCCGGAAAGCTAAATTCATTGCATAAAACTGCTAAAGTTAAAATAGAAAAAGTAATCGATCTCGACAACGATTAAGAGGATTTCGGCATGAATAACAATGAATACCCGCCAGAAATAACGAGAATTGTTGCAATAGAAGCACTTGTAAAAATTCTGCGAAATAGAAAACACAGCAATTTTGTACTTAGAGAAATGGCAAAGAAGTATGTCCTCAAGCCTGCAGATAGAGCTTTACTTAGCGAGTTAGTTTTTGGAGTTCTGAAAAATTTGTCGAAACTCGATTATTTATTATTGAGATTGCTCGATTCGGGCAAATTTCCATCGGATTATGGCTCGATGGCATTGCGAGTCGGAGCTTACCAAATAATGTCGACTTCAATTCCTCAATATGCTGCAGTAGATACAACGGTTGAAGCTATGAGAACTCTCGATGCTCATCCTAAAGAACTCGCGCTAATCAATGCTGTATTACGGAAGTTTACTCGTCGTTGGAATAAAATAGAATTGCCAACAGACAATTTAAAGAGGCTAATGATACAATACTCTCATCCCGAATGGATTGTAAAACGATGGATTTCACGCTATGGTGTCAAGATGTGTGAGAAAATCTTGGCTGCAAACAACGAGAATCCACCCAAATCGTATAGAATTAATACACTTAAAATATCCCCGACATCGTTTCGAAAATGTTGTAAGGAAAAGAAATATAAGATTGTTAACTCTGTATTTCCAGAGTATTTTAATCTCGAAAGTGATGTTTCAGCCTCAGATTTCGAATTCTTACGCGAGGGATTAGTTTCAGTTCAAGATACTGCTTTCGCAATACCAATATATGTTATAAATCCTAAAGCAGACGAAAGAATTTTAGAAATTGGTGCAGCTCCTGGTGGTAAGACAACTCATATCATAGAAATGCTTAAGGGGGAAACAAATAATTTCTTTGCAATCGATATAAGTCCTCGTCGAATGTTAGATATCGAGGGGAATCTTTTAAGATTGGGACATCCGTTTCCAAATATGATTGCTTGTAATGGAACATGTATGCCATTTAGGCTGGGATTCTTCGACAAAATTATTATAGACGCACCATGCTCTTCACTGGGTATTATTCGTAGGCATCCTGAGATAAGGTGGCTTAAAACGCAGAAGATGTTGATAACTTTGGCGATCCTGCAAAAGAAATTGATTAAGTCCGCATTCGCACTTCTTAAACAAGGAGGGCAAATTTATTTCACAACTTGTACAACA
>JAUXEQ010000215.1 GCA_030620455.1 bacterium
ACAATGCACACTACGCATGTGATCCTAACGACACCATATATTGCTGGGATTTTGATATCGAGACCGGTGCACCTACAGTAACATTCGATCATCCCGGTAATGGCAAGTTCTTGTCATGCAATCCGGATTCAATATTTATTACAGTCACCGACCTTAATGGTGTTGTCACAGACTCGATAGAAGTTGTTGTCAAAGTAAACTCAACAATACCAGAGAGAATTCCTTTCGATGCACCGTTACCACCAACGATCTCAGGGCTTATCGAGACTCCGACTTCTGCATCGTTCTATTATAAACCGTTAGCGCCTTGGGCTAATGGCGATGTGGTAACAATTTCAGTTGTTACTGGAGATGACTCACTATTCAATGCATTAGATTCGATAGGACAACAATTCACAATCGACTATGAACCTCCGATTATTGTTGATCATACACCAGCAAATTTGGACACTATTTTGCCGACATCACCTGTAATAGATGTCGAGGTTGATGATTTACTAGCTGGCGTTAATCCCAATACTATGAGATTCGTGCTTGGCGCATATACCTATACTTGGCCCGACGCAGCGTTATCCTGGGATGGCATTGCTGGTATTGCTTCTCTCGACCTCGGTGTTGCTGGAATAACGTTCCCCGGCGATACTACAATTCAGGTTACATTCTGGATTGGCGACGATGTGGATACGATTAACTGCGGTCCAAATATGGTCGACTCCACGTGGGAATTCATAATAATGCCTCTTGGACCTATGGCAGAATTGATTTATCCTGAGAACGGCATATTCGACGGCTGTTACAGCGACTCGGTGATTTTCTGGTTGGTAGATCGTCAGAGCAATGCAATCGACCTAAGTTCGGTTTATATACGTTATGACTCTAACATACACGGAACACAAGTTATTGGAATAGAAACCGGTTCAGGTCTGTATTTCAGTCCAGCGAACGACACATTTCTAATATTCCATCCGACCAGTCCAGAGTTTGCCGATGCCGAGCATGTTACTATCTGCCTTACCGATGCGTCAGATGCGCTTGGTAATGCGTTATTCTACGAGGTGTGCGTGACCTTCACAATCGACATTTCGCCGTTTACAGCCACGAATTTCGCGCCGTATGACAGCCAGGTGATCCGGGAACTTCAACCGATCATTAGTGTCCACGTTATAGATAGCGTTACTGGAATAAATCCGAACACGCTCGAGCTGAAAATCAACAATACAGTGTATCCATTCTCAAGTGGACTATTCGATTATACTGCGAATATCGTTACATTCGACCCGGCAGCATTGGGCACAACATGGACAGGTGGTGATTCAGTGTTCGTCACAATTTCTGGTGAGGACCAACCTACCGAAGGCTATTGCGATCCGCACGATACTACGTACGAATGGTATTTCTGGGTATCAGACGAACCACCAATTGTTGAGAGGTTATTCCCGGTTATGGATACCACATCGTGTAATGAGCAGATAAGGGTTGCATTGACCGATCAGGACGGTGTAAATCATGCCAGTGTGGAGGTTAGAGTGAACGGGGTTGTTTACGACCTTAGTACCGGTAATCTCGCCTATGACGATTCAACATTGATATTCATTCCGACAACTTATTTTGAAGACGGAGAACTTGTGAATATTTGTGTGGTTATGGCTATCGACAATTTAAACAACAGAATACATAACGAGTATTGCTGGGAATATCTTGTGGATATAACACCACCATGGGCAGATCTAATTATTCCGGAGTATGAGATTGTTTATCTCCGCGACCAAGAAATAAGAATTAATATCGCTGACGCAATAGCCGGTGTGGATACGCCTAATATACTCCTCAATATTAATGGAACAGATTATCCTCATTTCGTTTGGGTAGCTGATCCAGCAATTAATGGTGGACAGATTATCTTCGTTCCAATCGATAACGCCGTAGAATGGGCACCTAATGACAGTGTGATTATTAAGATCATTGCCTATGATTTTGCTACCAATCTCACCGACGAATGCGTGGATTACGTATTGGATACATCGATAAGCTTCTTCGTTGAGCAGATATTCGGTTGTTCTGTGACACCTAATCCATTCACGCCGAACTTCGACGGAATCAATGATATTGCGATATACGAGTATCCAAAGATGTATGACCGAGCGATAGGTGCAAGCGATGTATATATATACGATATGCACGGCACTGAGGTTCGACACATATTAATCAAAGGTTTAACAGATTCACGAAGATATGAAGATCGTGCTTGGGATGGTTTCGACGACGATGGTAATCCTCTTCCACCAGGTGTTTATATGTGGATTGTTATTATGCAAGAAACTGAGGAAGTCCTTTGCACTGGTACTATTACGCTTGCAAGGTAAACTGAGATAGACATACGGATATTTTTGAGCCCCTTAAAAAGAGGGGCTCTTTTTTTATTACAGGATGATACTCCCTTTATAATGATTATTTGCTCTTTTCAGTTGATTCGGTTTATCGGAAAATTTAGCGCTTGCGAAGTATTCGATAGTCCAAAGAATTAGGATATTTATGCTTATAATTATATATTCAGACGAAAATCCGTTGGACGTTGCTTTATAGATGCGCATGATAGGTTTACATTGAATCATAAAGACGGATTGTTTCGAGAGGAAAGTAATCGATAACACATTTAGACAAGGATACTAATATCGATAATGAGTTTAAATCCGGTTTTGTGGCTATTGTTGGACGTCCTAATGTGGGTAAGTCCACATTGCTGAATCGAATGCTTGGAGAAAAGATTGCTATTGTTACGTCCAAACCGCAGACTACTCGAACCCGAATTTTGGGGATTATTCACTCCGAGAGATATCAGATTGTGTTTGTGGACACTCCCGGGATTCACGATCCGAAATGCACATTGGATAAAGCGTTAGTGAGAAATGCATTTAGGGCTGTTCGCGACTGCGATGTTATTGTTTACGTTTGTGATGCAACCGAGTTGAATTTAATACAATTAGACTGGGACATATTAAGCGGTATTCATAAAAGGAACAAAGCGCCAATTGTTGTAGCACTTAACAAAATCGATTTAAATAGTAGAATAAATTTAGAGGAAATAGAGCTAGTATTTACTACACTGTTGAAGCCGAAGCTCATTCTTCCAATTAGTGCATTAACAGGTGAAAATATTTCGCTATTACTTGAGAATATCGTGCAGAATTTAACTGCTGGGCCTCCGTTTTACGATAAGGACGTGATAACCGATCAGAAACCGTTTGAGACTGCAGCGGAGACAATTCGGGAAAAAGTTATCGTGTCCTTTAGGCAGGAAGTGCCATATCAGACCGCTGTGGAGATAACTCTAATGGAGCCAAAGAAAGATAACCCAAAAATTTTGCATATTCAGGCGGATATTATTGTGTCGAGTCCTGGGCAGAAGGCGATGGTTATCGGAAAAGGTGGTGAGAAAGTTAAAGCGATAGGTACCGCGGCTCGCAAGGAGCTTAAGGAAGTGTTTGATACAAAGATATTCCTTGAACTGTGGGTTAAAGTTCGACCAAACTGGTTCAAAAAGGACTTATACATTAAAAAATTTGGGTATGACAGATAGAATTCAGGGC
>JAUXEQ010000145.1 GCA_030620455.1 bacterium
CACCCCATAATCCGCCTTCTTTAATTCTGGGCAAATCCCAGTGTCCTTTACTTCTTCTTTCAAGAAGTTTTGCTCCATTTTTAATGCTACTGAGAATATCACAATGTAAATCGACAGAGGGAACAGCTCTGAGGAATTCTAACCATTTGTCTTTTTTGTTCATATTTAAAATATATTAGATTTTGAATAGAAAAAAATATTATTTATTTGATTTATAATCGAAATTATCTCCTAAATACAATTCTATAAATCTTTCAGACCAATACTTCTTAAATATTTTAATGGCGTAAGTTCCGGTACAATGCGACGGTGCAATTCTTTCAACTTTCATATCGATTAGTTTTTCCACAATTCTTTTAATCTTTTTAAATTCAAAAGCACTTAGATGAAAACCTCCAGCGACAAGATAAATATCTCGATCGTTCCCTGTAACATTTCTTGTAACTTCGACTATTTTATCAATACCGGGATGAGAACAACCAACAAGTAAGATTAATCCATCCATTGTGTTAAATATCAGACCATGCTCGGGTATATGTGAACCGCGATAATTTCCAATAATTTCACCAGTTGAATAAACGTCTTTATAAATTTCTCGGTAATTCGATACAGGTATAATATTATTTAGATTGGTTGTATTACTAATTTGTTTCTCAGCCGAAGAGGGAATATAAACAGGAATATTTTTAAGACCCGATTTGGAAAATAATTCGAGTCCGTTAGTGTGATCCCAATGGGGATGTGAAATGAAGATTGCATCGATAATATCCGGTGAGAAGCCAATTTCTTTCATATTGCCATAAAGTATTTTTTGATTGTCTCCAGTATCGAATAATATAGTGAAACCAGGAATCTGGACGAAAAAGGACAATCCCCAACTATTTCTAAGAACCTGATTTTTCCCGATATTATTAACTAGAACCGTTATTTGTAGCTTTTCAATCATGTCATAGGTAAACAAGTTATATGATTAATAAATACTGAGAACAATGATGCTATTTATTCGTTTACAAATAGTAAGCTCTAATTTAAATTATTCAGGTCTATTCTATTAAGGAAGGCAGCAAATGTCAAAGTCATTTTTTTTATCGGATGTTCATTTAGCAGGTGAGAAACCTAAAAAAGAAATAATCAAAGAGAAAAAGTTGTTGGAATTTCTTGAAATGGTTAGACATGAGGGTTCAAAGCTTTTCATTCTTGGGGATTTTTTTGATTTTTGGTTCGATTATAAAACAGTAATTTTTTCAAAATATTTCAAAATTCTTAATAAATTGAGGGAACTTATCGAACATGGAGTTGAGATTCACTTTTTTGGTGGAAATCACGATTGGTGGGTTAGTCAGAATGGCTTTTTGGCAAAAGAAATTGGAATGATAATACATCCGGAACCTGAATTCATAAACATCGATTCAAATAAATTCTTCATAGCTCATGGGGATGGTTTGGCAAAATCAGATTGGGGATATAGGAGTATTTTAAGACCAATTCTTAGGAGTAATTTTTTTATGACTCTATTTAGTATCTTTCCTGCAGAATGGGCGTTTTCTATTGCAACAATGATATCTTCTGGTAGTAAATTGTATACTGAGAACAGAGATTTAGATTTCGAAAACGAGTATAAAGAATATGCTGAGAAAATGATAGATAAGGGAGCAGATTACGTAATAATTGGACATCTTCATATAATAATGGATGAGTATCTCGATGCTGGACGATATATTAATATAGGTGACTTCTATAAACTATTTACATATGGTGAGTATCATAATAATACATTTAGTATTAAGAGATTTGTAACTGGAGATAATGAAAATGGTAAATAAGAATGATTATGAGGAAGTTCGAAAGGAAATTCGAAGATTAATTACCGAAATAGAAAGACATAACTACTTATATTATGTAAAAAATGAACCTGAAATATCAGATGCCGAATTCGATATTTTGTACGATAGACTAAATAAACTCGAGAGTAAGTATCCTCTTCTTGTGGATACGAATTCGCCGACACAAAGGATTGGAGCGGAACCAGTTACAGAATTTGAAACAATACATTTCGCAAAACCTCTTCTATCATTAGATAAAGTTCAATCGTATGAGGATTTTTTAGGATTTTTCAATAAACTGAAAAGGATTTTGGGAGAGGGCATTTCAATAAATTATACTGCAACTCCAAAATTAGATGGTCTTTCTATTGGAATAAGATATGAAAACGGTCGCTTCGTATGGGCAGCAACTAGAGGTGATGGCTATACAGGCGAGAATGTTAGTCTTAATGTAAAGACCATAAAATCAATCCCTATGTTTTTAAACTTAGACGAGAAACAAAAAATTCCAGTTCTCGAAATAAGAGGTGAAGTTATTTATCATAGAGATGATTTCGTTAAACTAAACGCTAAGCTTGAAAGTATGGGTGAGAAAACGTTTGTGAATCCAAGAAACGCTGCTTCTGGTTCATTAAGACAACTCGACCCGAAAATCACTGCCAGTAGACCTTTAAAAGTTTATTTCTACGATATAACGCATGTTGAAGATTTAGAATTTACATCCCATTGGGAGATGTTGAAATTCATTGAAAAAGTCGGACTTCCATTAGTTCCAAATGCAGAATTCTTAGAAAATACTATCGATGTAAAGAATTACTTCGAAAATACTAGAACTAAACGAGCACAACTGCCATTTGAAATCGATGGAGTTGTTATTAAAGTCGATAGCACTGAATTGCAAACCAGATTGGGGGAGGTTTCACATCATCCACGATGGGCTATAGCATGGAAATTCCAATCTGAAGAAGTAATGACAGTGTTGAAAGATGTATTTTGGAATGTCAGCCGAACGGGAGCAGTGACACCTGTCGCAATTTTAGAACCTGTATTTATCTCCGGAGCTACGATAAGCCGAGCTACTCTTCACAACGAGGATGAAATCGAGCGTATTGGGATAAAAATTGGGGATAAAGTTATTATTACAAGAGCAGGAGATGTAATACCAGAAGTTATTAAACCTATTGTTAACCTTCGAGACGGTTCTGAAATAAAAATTGTTCCACCGGAAAGATGTCCTGTTTGCAATTCAAAATTATCAAAATCACCAGACGATGTCTTTCGAAGATGTTCGAATAAGAAATGTCCTGCAATTGTAACAGATTCGATAAAACACTTTGCATCGAAACGAGCATTTAATATCGAGGGTTTGGGAGAAAAGCAGGTGGAGATTCTATTAAATGAAAATGTTATTGAAAATGTATCTGATATTTTCACACTTAAATCGGATAAGCTTTCAAGCCTTAATCGCTGGGGCGATAAACTGGCTCAGAAAATCATACACAATGTTGAGAAATCTAAGCATATTCATTTTTCAAGATTTATCTATGCCTTGGGAATTTTTGGTGTTGGAGATCATCTTTCCGATATCCTGGCAGATAATTTCAATAGCATTAAATTGCTTATGAATGCTTCATTTGATGAATTAGTGAATATAAAAGAAATCGGTCCAACAACAGCACAATCTATAATTAACTTTTTTAATAATGAATCCAACATGGAAATTATTGAAAGACTGATTAAACTTGGCGTTACAATCGAGTATCCTGAAAAAAGAATCATTGAAGAATCAAAGTTAAAAAATCAGACTTTTGTTTTCACAGGTGGATTAAGTTCTCTCAGTAGAGAGGAAGCATTCAATATCGTAAAATCGCTTGGTGGACAAGTTAGTACTTCTGTTTCAAAAAACACTAATTTTGTTGTTGTTGGTGAAAACCCCGGCAGTAAATATGAGAAGGCTAAGAAATTAGGCATTACAATTCTTACTGAAGAAGAATTCTTGAAGTTAATAGGAAAATAATTCGTAAGCACTTTTCTTGCTGAATGCTTAATTAAGAAATAAAATTTGACAAATTTTCTTTATTATATAAAATCAATCTTCTACAAGCCGAAATCCTAAGTCATGTCTTTGTGTCTCTGGATTTGCAGAAAATCTTCTACAAGTCCGAAGATTATATCCAGGAAGAGCAATAGTAGAACTAATAATGTAACTTCCACCTCTAAAAGATTTGTCATATCCGGCATCAGGACCTTGCGGATTATTTATCGGTGTTCCGGGTTCATTATAATAGCCCATACTGAACCAGTCATTGCACCATTCAGAGACATTTCCACACATGTCCATCAAGCCCCATGGAGATTCGCCGCTCGGGAAAGAACCCACAGGAGCTGAAAATGCGAAACCATCATTGTAATCATCAGTTCCGCCATCGTTTTTGGATCTATAATTACAATGGACTGTGTCATTCATATAAAAGTCATCGCCCCAGGGGAACTTGTATCCATCGGGAACGCCATCGATATTATGATCCAAACCAACAACACCTCTTGCAGCGCATTCCCACTGAGCTTCTGTAGGTAATTTGCGACCCACAAAACGTGCATATGCGGAAGCTTCATACCATGATACTCCGAGAACTGGATAATCAGGGAACGCATCACCATGATTATAGTCTGGATTATTCCAGTACCTAGGCTGGGTTATATCATATTCATACTTCCATGTCCAACCTTCCTCATCCCACCATTCTGGGTCATTGTAACCGCCTGCATCCATAAATTCTTTATATTGTGCGCAAGTAACTTCATATTTGTAAATATAGTATTCTGAGAGGAATATCTCCATTATTGGGTATTCCTCTGCGCCACCTTCACCCCAAGTGTCACCACGATCGAAAGATCCTGTTGGAATTCTGATAAGTTCCGCATGATCGTCGTGAGTTGATGCAACTTCCTCAGTCGTCACCGTTAATACATTACTTA
>JAUXEQ010000193.1 GCA_030620455.1 bacterium
ACGGGAGGAGCGACATTGAATTCGTTTACATACGGTAAAATGCTGTCTACTTTCCACATTAATGTAATTCGTCCATTATGGATCTCTTTCTGCGGAAGGTCATTTAAAAGGCCAGTGTTTGTGGGATCGTTTTGAAAGTATTCGAAACCATTTCCTAAAGTATATTCTGGAACTGTAACAGATACTATTCTATTGTAAACCGGTTCATCTGATGCAAAAGTTACACTTTCAAAAATTGGGTGAACAAGATCGGTTGTTTCATAGATTCTGTGAAATTGGAGATCGAGGACAGAACCAACAGCAAGCTGCGGTGGAGCTAATCGAACGGTTTTAAGTTGATTATATTGAGAATAATATCCATAAGGTTCGCCAAATTCAACTGCTGCATCATCCACATGAAAAATTTGCCCCATAGGTGAAATCGTTCTGCAAAAATCAATATCACCTTTCTGCCATGTGTTTAAATAACCCATACTTTTTAAGGCATTAACACGCTTGCCTCTTTCGCTAAGAATAACTCTAATAGTTCGAATAGTTTCTTTAATTTTGCCATCAGTGTATAATTCTATGTTTGATTTGTTGTATAATGTTATGTGGGATGCTTCGGGAAATTTAGTTAGAATGTAATCTTTTCTATCGAGAGCATCGAGAAGAATCGGGTCTGAAATATCATCGACAGTTTCCCATTCGTCGCCCTTTCTGGGGTGAGTCATGGTCATTCTAATTACATCCCCTCGAAGAAATTTCATTACACCTTCTCGCGTGTCGATAGTAATTACTTTCTTTTTAATCTCCTCGACATTTCCTCTGATCTCTTCGCCATCCTTCAAATACAGTACATCTCTGTATGCAGTTCCAAAAAGAATAGCGAATGCAATTAGGACAACGAGTATTATTCTTCTCATGACTCCTCCATAAATTATTAATTATTTTTTAATTCAGAAATTTTCTCCGCAGCTAATTTTTTATAAACCTTATTAATTGGCGTATTAGGTTTTTTTCGAATTATTTTCAAAGTTCGCAATGCTCCGGTAATATCCCCAGAATAAATCCTTTGAATCGCAAATTCATAAGCAAACATAGCATTATCCTCGTCCAGAGTAGTAGCTTTTTTAAAATGCTTCAAAGCCTTTTCAAGGTTTGCATCACTTAATCCTTCCGGTTTGCGCTTTAGAATGGATATCTGCGAAACATTTCTATGCCATAACCCATATATAAAATTAGCATTTGCATTGTCTCTGTCCAGTGATAATGTATAATCTAGTTCTTCTTTAATCCTTCTCAACATAGAAAATTCGCTACAGTTGCCGGTGCATATAGACAAAAAAGCCAAATTCCATGCAAGTTCAACATGAGAAGATGGATCGTTAAGCTCAATTTTTAACGAACGTGTAATATAATCGTTTGCAATCTTGAATGTATCCAGAATAGCTTTGTTGTCCGAAATCTCAGGAGCGATTCGGTTCAACGCTGCGCCTATACGCCACAGTATTTCGGGTGATTCGGGATTCTGCGATTCTGCTGCAAGGTAATTCTTTAAAGCATCTCTATATTCACCTCTTCTTAAAAAATGATCCCCCGCTCTAATTTTTTCCTTGATCGATGCTGCGATAACAATCGAAACAATCAGCAGGAATATACACCAAAATTTCAGTTTAATAATCCTACCTCCGAAACACTCAAACCAAACCTAATTATTAGAAACACTTATGTCAAGTGAGGGATATGCATAAGTGCAATTTAGATGGATTCAATTATTTTCAAATTTTGATTGCAAATCATTGTATTCTATTCAATCTGAAGATTTCAATTAGAAATTTCAACTTTCTCTTTTAATTATTTCCGAAACCTTACAATTAATTTCTATGAATCGATTTGAATTATCCTTCACTACCATCCTCAATCGTACCAAATAACATATTAACAAGCGGTGGTCTTGTCGTTGGTATGAGCACATCCTCCAATTTCGAGTTAAGATATCTCGCAAGCTCCGCTCGAATAAGTGGAATACATGTTCTGCCCTGACAAGGACCCATTCCAACACGAAGATAACGTTTCAATTCTTCGAATTCAGTGTATCCTTTCTCTATAGCCTCTCTTAACTCGGATCGAGTTATGTCCTCACATCGACAGATAATTACATCTTTTGGATCAGGAAACATAAATCTCCCACAGTCATTATAAATTTATTAATCCTGCTTATGCTTTTCAATTTCCACTTCAAGCCACTCAACTGCTTTATCACCGAACATAAGCTCTTCTATTTCATCTGGATTCTCCATTTTAATCTTCATAATCCAGTTTTCATATGGGTCCTCATTTACAATTGCTGGATCATCGTCCACATCCTCATTAATCTCAGTAATTTCACCAGTTACTGGAGCAATAAGTTTACCGACCCATTTTCCTGTTTCTACTGTTCCAATACGCTCGTCCTTGCTAACATCGTCTCCTTCGGATGGCATATCTATATAAGAAATCTCGCCAGCGAGTTTACAGTAGAAATCGTTTAATCCCACAATAGCTATTCCTTCTTCAACTTTAATCCATGTAAACTCTGAATGATAATGTAGTTCTTCTCTATGATCATATCCTTTAACGTCCATAGCTCCCCCTTTAAAATAATTTAATAGCCAAAAATGAAACGGAGTGCCCTCAATGTCAAATGGATTTTTTTCTATATGTCCAAAAGTGATTTATCACGAAATTAACAATCGAACCCAGGATAATGCCCGATAAATTTGCAATAAGATAGTTTACATTGAAAAATCTGTCGAGTATAAGAAGCACTGGATAATTAATTCCGAATGCTGTTCCCGCAATGGATAAGTTATATCTCCACAATCTCCCCAAAAATGAACGACTATGTCTATCTCCCCAGGTCCAAATATCATTCAAAACGAAATTCGAAAGTATCGACATCTCAATAGCTATCGGGGATGAAACCGCAACATCTAAACCTATAAAAGATTTCAGTATCCACAGTAAACCCATATTAATAATCACTCCGCTTGCACCAACCACTGCAAATCGCGGAAATCGAAATAAAAAATCGTTGTCTAATTTGAACACAGTTATTTCTTCTCGATTGTAAAAATTTTGATTGCATTAAAACATTCCATGCAAATTTATAATTAAAAGTTTTATAGGCAAACTTTTTGAATTGAATGAAGTTCTATCTTAAAAATTTCGGTTGCAGACTCAACCAATCGGAGGGTGATTCTATTGCGGAGTCGTTGCTATGCGAGGATTTCGTTCGATCAAATTTAGAGAATGCGGAATTGGTCGTTGTTAACGGTTGCACAGTAACTGCACGTGCCGACCAAAAGCTTCGGCAGTTTGTTAGAGCAGTTCGTCGAATGAACGATAACGCAAGGATTGTCTTGCTTGGATGCACTTCTCAGGCTATCGATAATGGACTTTTAAAGGAGATTCCAGAAGCAGAAACTGTTGATAATCGATATCGCTATTGTCTTCAAAAGTATTTAAAGAATGAGAAACCAATCCCTAAAAATGACTTTCCAGAAATTAACGGGTTAGGCATCACTCGAACTAGAGCATGGGTTAAAATTCAGGACGGGTGCAATCGATTTTGCTCATATTGCATCGTTCCGTTACTCAGAGGAAAATCTCGCTCAAGGTCATCTTCTAAAATTATCGAGCAAATCAGAAAATTACATCAAAGCGGGTTTTCCGAAATTGTATTGACAGGAGTCGACATAGGTGACTGGCGAGAAAGCGGAGAGACTTTATCAGGTCTCATAAAAGCAATTCTTCAAAAAACCGATTTGCCACTACTAAGGTTATCCTCATTAGAACCACCGGGATTGACACATAAACTTATAGAACTCATAAGCTCAGAACCCCGAATTGCGGCTCACCTTCACGTTCCAATACAATCAGGCAGCAAAAAGGTTCTTGCGGCAATGAATAGAGGATGGTATGACCCAACAGATATCTGCGAAAGCTTGGAGAAAATAAGACTCATAAGACCAGAAATGTGTTTTGGGACAGATATTAT
>JAUXEQ010000271.1 GCA_030620455.1 bacterium
GAAAACAAAGCGTTTTAAAATTTATCCCGGCTGAATTTTCCACCGTTGCAGATAGCGGGGTTATAATACCTTCAAGAAAATATGGAACTACTACCAACATATATGAAACGCTTCACGCGGGAGAACAATACACCGCACTTGATTTTCATAACACCATATCCGATTCGTATAATTATCAGTTCAGGCTACAAGATGAGGATGGAAATGCTATTGCCAACAATCTTGTGTGGATGGAAATTGGAATTAAACCAAAAGCAGGACTCAATTTTAAAAATATAGATTGGGAAAATGAAAATGGCGAATATATCGACTCTGAAGCGTTAGGAACCGCATTCTTTATGGATGAGGGTAGTGAAGTATGTATGGGACCGGGTATCTCATTGCCGGGGCAATCACGAATGTTCACCCGTCCTGAAGTGTGGCAGTACATGGACCCCGAAACGGGCGAAATCGGGCTATACTCGAGCTATTATTGGGATTATAGAATTTCAGATCGTAACGGTTTGGTAGAATTTAACGTAACGCTTGATTACGATTTAATCGGTGATTTTGCGAGAATATTCGACGAGTCTCTATTTCGCAGCGGTTCTATTACCCGCGATTCGTTGGATGATTATAGGTTGTATGTGAGAGTAGTTCATGCCCCTGTATATGATATAGGAGATATGGCGTTGGCTGATAGTTCCGAATTATATTGCTGCGAAGGGAATAATGTATTTGATCAGGATAGAGTCTCTGAGTTGGAGAATTACGACATTTCTCGGACTCAATTTTACCACGGTAGCTATGCTGAAGGCAAGATGACTGTATATGGTGAAGATTTACTCTTAGGTGTTCCAGACCTTTTAGTATATCAAATTGATATGGATTATAACGGTACGTTCGGTTTTGATGTGGAAGTTGCGGAAGCAGATCTTATTCCGGATGCGGAAATAATGACCGTTGAGGAAATGGCAAGAGCTTTTAACGCCGAAGACTTAACCCCCGAGATTGATTCTAATCATCAATATCTCTATAATGGTATGCCGATCTTAGTTTCAATTACAGATTATTATGGAAATAGTCCTTTTGATGAGGGTACCCCGCAATTTTTTGCCTATGTTGATGAATATGGGTTTGCCAGAATTGTTAATAGCTCGGGATTGACTGATTATTATCTTAAGCAACTTGATCCCGGAGTATATCAGGTGAGTTTTTATAGCCCTGCTCGTCCCTATACGAAAGAAGTATATAGATTCTGCACCCTCGAAGTAAGGCCAAAAAATTATTTACGTTTTGGAGAACCCACAATGAGACTTGATCTGCTCAACTGGTACGATTCGGGATGGGGCGGAGCTTATTTCGGAGACGATTTCGCTTACTATGAGGATGTTTATCCTCGATTGACCGGATACTTAGCAACCCTTCATAGCGATGTTGGAATAGAAGATTATGTAAACTTTAAAGTATATGCTCGGGCTCGTGACATCGATTCGCAGACCGATTGGAGCGGACTTGAGTGGATTGAACTTGGAGACGAAGATGTTTGGTTAAGCTCCTTAGTATATGATGGCCTTTATTACTTTGAATACCCATTTGGACAAGATGGGGAAATGTTGATGGGCAAAGAGGTTCAGTTAAACGTTACGGTAGACGCTACATACTATCAAACGGGCATGATTGATGATAACCGCGAGCAAAGATTACAGATTTTAAATATGTCAATAGTAACCTCAGATATTCGAAACGATTCCGTGATTCTTGAAACTTATAGCGATTCTGATAGCGGAACTCTTTGGATTGGAGATACCGCTGAAAATAATAAGTATGGTATTGAAAGATATTTTGAGTTTTCAGATGATATTGATACGTATGGTATAACCTCCGATGATGTTTTATTCGATTTACGCGGATATCAAGACATCGAAATTGTTAAAATTAAGGGAATGAGTGAATTCCGAGAAATAATATTAACTTCACCTGAGCATTATAACCTCGATCAAGACGATAAGTGGAAAATTATTTTAAACTCTGGTGTTTTAAGTTTACTAGATAATCACTCCGATCTAATAATTTCTTATGCCGTAGAAATTGATGAGAATAAAGTTCTAAGTTTCACATTTTCTGAGCAAGAAGGGTTTACAGATACTAAATTGATATTTACTTCTATTTCATGCGAGCACGATACTTATTTAGGAATCTTTTATTCCAGATTTAACGAATCATATACCTTGGGAGCGGATGGGAAAGCAAACTTAACTAAAGGTTTTACGGGCATCTCTCCGAGCGAAGTCAAAATCTATGCCGTTGATGATCCTAATGGAAACGATCTTTCAGATACTTTTCAATTAAATGATTTAGGAGATAAGATTCAAATCGAATTTGCAACCTTGAATAATCAACAGGTATTTATCACTTATGGTGTTGGTACGTACAGACTTGATAGAGGCTATCAGAGAATTGGAATGTATATGGGTGATGCTGTTAGAAAATTATCCCCATATAAAGACAATCATATGCTCTATGATCACGGAACAAGCTCGGATGTAGATTTACTTGCAATACCGGATGATCCTGAAAACCCCCTTGAATCCAATTCGCCAAAGATTATCGTCCCGCTCTTGAAAGAGAACAAAACAACGATCTCATTTAACTACATTGCTTTATTGTACGATACCAAACTCACAGGTACCTTTTTCCTGGATGATTGCGTCCTTCAAAATGTAGATGATTTAAGACCGGTCCTAGCCACCTTTACAATTACAACTGAAGATGGAGAATCGTATTTTGATTTTGTCAATATTATTCCAACAGCTGGAGAAAACGAGATTAATTTCGAAATTTCTCTACAACCAATCTATGCAACAGTCGGCTATTCCACGATAGATATCGAAATTGACTTTTTGAGCTACGGAAACAACCCTA
>JAUXEQ010000143.1 GCA_030620455.1 bacterium
AAGTTCCTCAAAAGGTGTTCCGGCTTTGTATTTTTGTAATATCGAATCAGCTAGTTCTTTGCTTGTGACTAAAATATGCTGAGCCTTGATTTGTTCTTTCATCTTTTCATGTGCTTCAGTAATTTCGGCATCAGAGATATCTTTTGATTTTTCCTCGATCGCTTTAACAAAAAGAGCTTGAAGCATTCTGTTTCCCTTTGTGCTCTCAATTTGCTTCTGAATATCGGGAAGAGTGTCGTATTTTTCATCATAAGCAGCAATTAAAATTAGCTTTTCTTGAAGAACTCTTTCGACAGCCTTTGTTTTCATTTCTAACTCGTCCTCGAATGAGTTGAAAGTTCTCATCCCGATCATTTTCTCAAGGTCATCAACAGTAACTTCTTCTTTTCCAGCTTTTCCCAGAACGCCTTCTTTGGGTCCACAACCTAAAAATAAAGCTGCGACCACAACAAAAACAATTAGGAACAAAGAAAAGTTCCGCATCAAAATGCCTCCTTTTAATTTGTTATTGTTACAAAAATGTTTTTTGAATATCTTTGTTAAAATAAAAGACGTTATTTTAGCTTGCAACATATTTATAACAAATAATTGTACTACTGAAAAAAGTATTAATAAGGATTTTGCTATATTTAACCCATTAGTTTACAGCTTATTAATTTTTTTCCAATTGTTTTTTTAACAAACTAAGTTTTTTTATTAATTTTTCATGCTTAGCTAATTCGTTCTCAACAACATTTTTTGGTGCTCTACTTAGAAAGTCGGAATTGGAAATTTTACGCTTAATGATGTCCAAAGCCTTCTCTAGTTGCGCAACCTTTCTTTTTAGTCGAATTACTTCTTTATCAAAATCAAGTAGGTTTTCAAGTGGCACAAAGAGCTGACCAAGTCGAATCGATGCCATTCCGAATTTACCTTCTTGTTTATTCTTAATTGTTTCAATTTTGTCGATTCGAGCAAAAAAAGGAATAATATCCATCTGACTTTTAATCAGCTCTTCATTATATTCTGAATTCGCTAATATCAAAGCCGAGCCTGTTTTTTTAGTTCCCTGTCCAATTTCTGATTTTATATTTCTTATTGAAAAAATAAGTTCCATAATCTTATCGAAGCTTTCTTCTGCATCTGCATTATAATATTTTAAAAATTCATTTTCATTAGGATAGGAAGCAAGCATAATGCTATCCTCATCATCTGCAAGGTTTTCTACAATATCTGCAGTTCTATGCCATAACTCCTCGCTTAAATAGGGAAGAACTGGATGGATAAGTCTTAATGTTGTTTCAAAAACTGAAAGTGCTATAATTCTCAGATCTCTGTCCGATTCAAAGTAAAGTTTTGCTCCTTCTAAGAACCAATCGCAGAATTCTTTCCAGAAGAATTTATGAAGTATTCGGACTGCATCGTCCAGACGGTAATTTTCGAGTGCTTTATTAACTTCTATTATTGCTGAATAGAGCTTTGATAGAATCCATTTTTCGAAAAGCCTTTTGGGGTTAAGGTCCTTAAATTCATCGATATGAAATTTATCATCCTTTAAATTCAAAAATAGGAGTCGTCCAGCGTTCCAAACTTTATTGCAGAAATTACGTCCAACTTCAAACGATTTCATTTCTACAAATAAGTCTTGACCTGCTGCAGCCTGTGAAATCAATGTATATCTTAATGCGTCTCTCCCATAGAGTTCCACAACATCTAGTGGATCGATTCCATTACCTAAGGATTTAGACATCTTTCGACCTTTAGCATCTCTAACAGTGCCATGAATATACACAGTTTTAAAAGGGAGTTCTCCACAGAAATGCTCAGAAGACATAATCATCCGAGCAACCCAGAAGAAAATAATCTCAGATGCTGTAACCAAAACATCAGTGGGATAATATTGTTTCATATCATCAGTAATGTCAGGCCAACCCATTGTAGCAAATGGCCATAGCCACGCTGAGAACCATGTATCTAATACATCAGGATCCTGTCTAAGTTCAACATCGTTTCTAAGGTAATATTTTCGAGCTGACTCGAGAGCTTCTTCATAATTATTAGCAACAAATTCCTTTTTTTCTGGACCATACCAGACTGGGATTTGATGTCCCCACCATAATTGCCTTGAGATACACCAATCCCTGAGATTATTCATCCAATTGAAATAAACGCCTTCCCATCGTTTGGGTAAAATGGTTATTTTACCTCGTCTAACAATCTGGATTGCAGCTTCTGCTAACGGTTTCATATGAACAAACCACTGAGTTGATAAATAAGGTTCTACGAAAGTATCGCATCTATAGCACTGACCTATTGAAAGTTCATGAGGTTCAATTTTAACAAGTAATCCTTGGGTTTCAAGGTCGTTAACAATCGCTTTTCGTGCTTTAAAACGATCTAAGTTTTTATATTTACCAGCATTTTCATTCATTAAGCTGGTTTTATCCATTACAGTTACAAGAGATAGATTTTGTGTTTTTCCAATCCAATAGTCGTTTGGATCGTGAGAAGGAGTAACTTTTACTGCACCAGTACCAAATTTGGGATCAACCTTATAACTTGATATTATTGGAATTTCTGGTGAAACTGAAATCTTTTCATCTTTAAAAGTAATTCCTAAACGATTTTCAATTACAAGTGGTAGACGCAGTTTTTTCCCAATCAAATGTTTAAATCGTTCGTCGCCAGGATTTACTGCTACTGCAGTGTCACCTAACATTGTCTCTGGTCTTGTTGTAGCAACTATAACTCCATCTGATGGATTATCCGCAAATGGATATTTTATATACCAGAGTTTCCCTTGTTGTTCATGATGTATTACTTCGTCATCAGAGATAGCGGTACCGCATCGAGGGCACCAGTTAATTATATATTTACCTTTGTAAATTAGTCCTTCATTGTAAAGTTTGATAAAAACCTTACGAACGGTTTTAGACATCGAATCATCGAGTGTAAATCTAGTTCGCGTCCAATCGCAAGAGCATCCAATCTCAATAAGTTGTTTGATAATCGTGTCACCTTTTTGCTCTTTCCATTTCCATAATAGTTCGACAAATTTCTTTCTACCGAGTTCCTCGCGAGTTTTTCCTTCTTTAAGTAGTTCCTTTTCAATCATGTTTTGAGTTGCAATACCAGCATGATCTGTTCCGGGTAACCAGAGTGTGTCAAAACCCATCATTCTTTTCCGTCGAATTAAAACATCCTGAATTAAATTGTTTAAAGCATGTCCCACATGAAGGATATCCGTAACATTTGGGGGAGGAATAACAATGACGTATTTGTCACGATCCTTCCTGCTTTCGGATGGAGTTCCATATTTTTTATCGAGCCATAATCTGTTCCATTTAGGCTCAATCTCTGATGGATTATATATTTTATCGATAGACATGTCTGTAACCTTATTAAAGAATATTAAAATCCAAGTTACCAAAATAGAAAAATGTATATTTCTGTCAAGTCAACAATTATAATTTTAATGATTTTTATTAGGTATAATTATTATTTATCTATGAGTACTTTTTCGACAATTACAGAAAGATCATTGAGAGTAAAAGGTTTACTAAGTAAAGTAATTTTATCAAGTTTCTGTAATTTTTCATATTCTGAGGTGTATTGTGAGTAACCGGTTACTATTATTATTTTTGTATTTTTATCAATTTTCTTCAACTTGGAATAAATTTCAACTGAACTCATTCCGGGAATTATCATATCCAATAAAACAAGGTTAGGCATAGCGAACTCAAATAATTCTATGCCTTCTTTGCCATTGCTTGCTGAAAAACTTTCGTATCCCAAGAATTCGAGCATTTTTACTGTTACGTTTCTTGCCATATCGTCGTCATCGATTACTAAGACTTTCTCTTCACGCTTTGAACCGGATGCTTTTTCATGGATTATAGAGGTTTTAATAGGTAGGAATAAAGTTGCGGTTGTTCCAATTTCCTCAAAGCTCAAAACATCGAGTGTTCCACCAAGACTTCTTAAGGATGATAAAGCCATAGGTAAACCAAAACCTTTGGAAGGTTCTGACCAGTTAGAATAAAATGGTTCAAAAATCTTATATTTTACTTCTCCGGAGATTCCACAACCTGTATCAGCTACTGTTATTTTCAAATATTCACCTGGGATTAAATCTGAATAATATTTTTGAAGAAAATTATCTGACTTGATTGTTTCGGCACTAACAATAATACTATCATTTTCAGAAAGCGATTTAATTGCATTGTCGACGATTGCATCGAATGCCAGTCTGAAGTTTTCAGCATTACCTGCAATTAAGTAATCCTTCCCAGATAGTTTCTCCTGAAATTCAATATTAACTGTAAGATTTCTATTGAGTACTTCTAACGATTCCTGAACGATTTTCAAAGGATTAAATGTAGTATCCTCTTGTTTAGGTTTTCTAACGAAAAACTCCAAGTCATTCATAATATTTGAAACTTCTAAAATATTATCTTGAAGCTGGCTAAAGATTTTTTCCACGCTTCTTCGAGTAAATTTGGGAATGGTTCGATACATCAGTTCTGCTTCAGAAAGTAAAACCATAAGTGAATTATTAAGCTTGTGAAAAAAAAGGGATGAAATATTCTCTAATGAATCGTGTTGAGCTAACAAATTTTTCCGCTTCAATATTTGTATGTCCTCTGTGAAATCTGTTACAATTATTATTATAGAAGGATTATCTTTTTCTATTTGGTGTTGAAAAAATTCAAATCTATAAGTATTACCAGAGGGCACATTCACAAGAAATGAGAGGGATTTTTCTTTATCTGTTAAAATATTTTGAGTTATTTCTCGAAAAAGGTTCTGATCGAATCCTAATTCGTTAAAAATTTGACATGAATCA
>JAUXEQ010000243.1 GCA_030620455.1 bacterium
CAAATGCAAACACTAATTCAGATTCTCCGCCACTTCCGGATTCGATATAAAGAGAGTCCGCCAATAGATAATCCGGATCCTCGATTATATCTTTTTCACAACCCAACAAAAATAGCGTAAATATTGCTATTAAAAACAGCATAACAACAGATCGTCCTAGAATTTTAAACTTCATTTCGTCCTGCTTGAATAAATCTTTTCGGATGTAACATATTGGTACTGAAAGAATTGAATTGGTAAGAAAATTGTAGATACATTTAATCATCGAGCATACTCATATTTAGTTTAACAACTTTATAAATATATTGCCTCAGAAATATTTTTCAAGGAAAAAAAATTGTTATATATCGTTTAACTCATTATTTATGATGAATTCTAAAATATTCAAATAGATTCACATCTTTGTGAATGTAATAATTATTTGCTTGGTGTGGATTGATTTTAATCTATACAAATCGTCGTATTACTTTGGACGCTTCTTTAGTATTCCCACTAAATGTTGGTACATTTCAGGATTGGTCGATTTCAATTTATCCAAATATCCAACCCATATAGCCCAAAACGCCATAATAAAAAAACCTGCCGCAAATGCCGCTGAACCAAAGATCGCTCTTTTTGGTTTGAATTTCTTTTTGGGAGGAACTGCCTTACTTAGCACATGTAATGTTTTTACATTACGTTGTTCCTCCAATTTCGCTTGCTCGTATTGTTGAAGGACAAATTCGTAGACAATCTCGTTAATCTTTACATCGCGATATAATTTTGCATATTCAATAGATAAATCTGGATATTTGGCAAGAGAAACGCCAATAAAAGTAGTGTCTCCTTTTTGCTGAAGATGCCTTAGCTTCCGTCGGGTTCCAGCAACCTGAGCTTCCAACTGGGCTATCTCGGATATATGGCTTATTCCCATGGACCGGAAAGCATCGAGTTGCACTTCATAAATTGTTAGTTGAGCGTAAAGTTGAGCTAAATTCTCTATCGCAGCTCTTGCCTGATCCTCCAACGAGAAAACCTTGTATTTCTTCTGGAATTCAGAAAATTCCTCTGAGGCTTGAGTTAACGTAGAATCTATCTGAATAAGTCGGTTCTCGGTAAACTCGCGCAGTCTCCGTGCAGAGGTTGTATGAACATTCTGGAGTGTCCGATCGAGAATATCCACAATGTCATTTGTAATATCCGCTGAAAGCTGAGGGTCCTTAGACTCAAAACCGACTATTAATATCCCTTCGCCGGTGGGTTCAACGTGAAGTTTCGATGCGTAAACTTTTCTAGCCATATCCAAATTTGCTGAACTGAAAAGTGAAAAAAAATCGTATTTGTATATAATAGAATCACCAATACCAGGGCTTTTTACAAACCCAAGCCAGAGATCTGTGGGTGTAACCATTATTGGAAGGTTAAAGCTACCCTCACCAGTTAACCCCATAACACCGCCAACCAAAGCTCCCAGCGCACCCATCATTGCTCCGGAAGAGTATGCTGGCAGAATATACGATTCGGAGAGATACCATTTAGGCATGACCCACGCTAACGAAAATGCTAATATACCTGCAATGAGAGCTACTGTTAGGATCATTCGCCATCGTCGACCGAGAGCGATTAATATCTCGAGAAAAGTATATGAATTGTCATTCATTAAAGCTCCGATTTATTTCACTTTTGCTCTATATCGCAATTCAAGAGATCACAATTTATTTAACAATCATTTTAATCTTTCAATAATAATCAAAATTGTAGCCACAGAAGTTAATACTTCCATAGAGGTTTTCCAAAAGTCCTGAAATCGTACGAATGGATCGTATTTCACAATAATAACATCCCCCGGCATTAGCGGATAAGCTTTCCTCGGCTTGAGTTTAACACCGTTTCTATAGACAACAACTGAACTAATATTTCCTTTCTCCGCAGGTCCCCCAGCCATTGCTACATACGATTCAACAGTATATGCCGCATAATACGGGAACGAACCACCTTTTGCTACCAATCCACCAACAATTATCGAGTCCAATTTTGTTGGAATAACAATTACATCGTCTGCTTTTAGGTTCATGTCTTCCTCGAACAGGTTCAGTTTGAAACTCTTTTTCTGCCTGATTAGGCAAACATTTTTAAGATCATTCGACTGCGAAAAAGCGCCGCTTCTTTTCATAAAACCGTTGACACTCTCACCGTTAATATATTCATAATAACCACTTCTAATGCCAACACCGTAAATGCTAACCAACCCGTTGCTTGCGTCTATCTGCGGAATGAAAACCATATCGCCGTCGCGAAGATACAGATTATCGGAAAGGTCACCACTGGATAAATAGGATGAAATATTAACCACGGTTGAATCGCCATTCCTATGGATAACGTGAACTTTAGTTAGATCACCAAGTCCTGTTTTATTGCCTGCAATTTGAATTAAATCCCAAATTCTGCCAGTAGCCCAAATCTGATAGCTTCCCGGGAATAGTATTGAACCTGAAATGTGGGCATAGAATATCCTGACCTGGGCGAGAGTTATTGCGTAAGTTTCTGGTTTATATTCTTTTACAACAATATCCTCGATAGCTTTTTTTGCGTCACCCCAGCGTAATCCGGCAACTTTCACTGCTCCGTATCCTTTGAGAACAGCGAATCCATCTGAGGACACAGGAATAAGTTCATCCGCATCGTTCGGACCCCAAACCTGTAAGTGTATCATATCATTTGGTCCGATGATAAAATCGTCTCTAATTGCACCATCGAGAGGAACGTATTGCAATTGCTTTAGCTGCTGGGAAGGCAACTCTTTAGCCGATATGAGTTTCTCTATATTTTGCCTTGCCAGATTTGCACCTGATCCCACAGACGAACCGGTAACGCCCAGATCTTTGCCCTTCTCGAGTTCCTTCATCCCACTAACTTGTGCATTGCAGAATCCGAGTGTTATACAGAGTAATACAATTATTATCCGTTGAGACATATCGATAAAATACTTTCGTTAATCTACTCTTGCAATAAGTTTTTATTTCACATGTATTCGGTCTATATGCGAAATCGTTTACATTTCATAATATATAACAGTAATTAAACTAATTCTATAACTATAATCTCAAAATAATCAAGACTATAGCATAAACCCACAAAATCGAATCGGTTCTATCCCATATTCCTCCGTGTTCTGGCATAATTTTACTTGAATCCTTCACACCGAATTCGCGTTTAATTTTCGACTCGAATAGGTCACCTAATTGTCCCACAATACCTGCAGC
>JAUXEQ010000268.1 GCA_030620455.1 bacterium
CGAGAGCGGTTGAAGTAGCTCGAAGGCACGGTGTCCCTATGCTTTTGACCTCAAGTATCGCGAAAGGTAAAGAAACAATGGTTAATTCAAAAACTTTCGAAGGAAGCAAGTTCGTTTCGGTTTCCTCAAAGGAACGAGTACTCTGGGTTACTATTCGAATGAAAGAGGATGTATTTCATTCTATCATTAAAGAACTCGATGTTCTCAGAACAGATTTACGCAATCCTTCTATTAACATAGAAAACGATGAAGTAAAATTTACTTTTTGGTTATTGCCTGATTTGAAAGATGACATAAAAACAATAAAGGAAAAGTTTCCTGATGCTGAAATCACTGTTGAAGAATTGGGAATTGTGGCAGCAAACGGATTTGCTATTGCTGGAAGAACTGAAAATATTGAGATGATTATTAATAGGTTACGCGATAAGAGAATACATTTACGATATGTTGGGACAACAAATAGATCGATTTTTGTGTTATTACCTCGGGAAGAAGTTAGTTCAGCAGAATCTAACCTTCACACGTTGCTGATTAAGGCTTAGAGGATGAGAGAGGGGAGACTGATTACATTTGAAGGTATCGATGGTTGTGGTAAAAGCACACAATCGGAGAAGGCTGCGGATTTCTTGCGTTCAAAACGTGTGGATGTGGTATTAACGCGGGAACCAGGAGGAACGAAGCTTGCTGAGCGAATCCGATCGATTTTACTTGAAAATAGCAATTATTCAATATCATATATAGCTGAGCTTATGTTATACTTGGCTTCCAGAGCTCAACATATGCAGGAGATAATTTCTCCAGCACTTTCGAGTGGTAAATGGGTTGTTTCCGATAGATTTTATGATTCGTCGATTGCGTATCAGGGTTTCGCAAGAGGATTAGATCCTGAAAAAGTTCGCGAATTCTCTCTTTTTGTTACTAAGGGAATTAAACCCAATGTTACTTTTTTCATCGATGTTAGCCCTGAAATAGCTTGTGAACGTATTTCCAAAAATGGAAAATCTCTCGATCGTCTTGAATCAGAATCCATTGGTTTCTTCAAAAAAATTAGAGAAGGATATAAATGGCTTGCAGAGAGTGAACCGAACAGAATCGTAGAAATTGATGGATCTGAAACTATAGAACAGGTTTGGGCACAGATAGAAACTGTCTTTCTCGATAGATTCCCAGAATTAGAGCGATAATAGTTAATCCTCATATTCCATTATAATTTCAGATAACATACGATTGCAATTCTTTGAATCTTGTAAATGCCTTAAGAATAATTTCAGGATCGTAACCATAACCACTGCTCTGTGTGATTATATTGCCATTTCTAATATCATCTTCTTCCACCCAGAGGTAATCACTGTGTTCTGCCGATAATTTTACCTCTGTAGTTTCTGCAACCGCAAGGAAATCAATACTTAATATATATGGAGAATCTGGTTCTATTTCCCCAAACCATATAAATGTCATATCCAGTAATTTAATCGTGATTCCAGTTTCTTCTGACACCTCTCGAATAATTCCCTTAACTGGGTTCTCGTTCGGATGAAGACGACCTCCAGGAGGAGCATAAACTTTCGGCGGATCGTTTCGTAAAAGGAGAAGCATTCTATTCTTGGAATCGAAAACATATGCACCAACCAAAACTCGGTGTGTGGGTTGATAATCGTATTTTGTGATTTTTCCGTTCACTATTAGTCTTTAAATTGGGAGAAATAAATTTACATCAATAACATTATGAAATATAAATTTGATACAAGTGCTTGATTAGCTGATATTCTGCAAGATTTATCAGCCTTTTATAACTCCTATAGGGCATAATCGTGCAACTTTTCGTGAAATTCCTGCACCTACAACTGCATCTACAACATCTGAAACATCTTTATAGGCTTCTGGAGCTTCTTCAAGTAGCGTATCACGACCAACCCAGCGAATATAAATTCCCTGTTGAGCCAATTCTTGATTAATCCTTCTATTGCGATGTTTTCTCACTGCAGCACGTCTCGACATAAACCTTCCCGCACCGTGGCATGTTGTGCCAAATGTTTCATCCATTGCTTTTTGTGTACCGACTAACAAATAGCTTGAACGCCCCATATCTCCCGGTATTATTACCGGTTGACCTGTATCTTTACAGAAGCTTGATAGTTCAGGTCTGTCGGGTGCAAATGAACGTGTTGCACCTTTTCGATGCACAAGCAATTGCCGTTTTTTACCGTCGACAGTATGCTCTTCAAATTTAGCTATATTATGGGCTACGTCGTATATCAATCTCATACCAAGTTCACTCGCAGAACGACCAAAAACTTCTTCGAATGAACCACGAACCCAATGCATTATAATCTGACGATTTGCCCATGCGTAATTTGCTGCAGAAGCCATTGCTCCTAAATAACTTTTGGCTATATCTGAATCCAGAGGTGCACATGCAAGCTGTTTGTCTGGAAGATTCAATCCAAATTTGCTGAGCATAGGAATAAGTCTGTGCCCAAACTCATCACAAATTTGATGTCCCAAACCTCTTGAACCGCAATGAATCATAACCGCAATTTGATTCTCTCGTAATTCCCATTTTTCTGCAAGTTTGTGATCGAAAATTTCATCAATAACTTGCACTTCAAGAAAATGATTACCGCTACCCAACGTGCCGAGTTGATTGTGCCCTCTTTTCTTAGCTCTGGCTGAAACTTCCGCAGGATTTGCTATTTTCATTTGCCCGTATTCCTCGGTTCTTTCGAGATCTTCAGTCCAACCATAGCCCTTGCTGATCGCCCAATGTGAACCACGAGCCAGAACATCATCCATTTCCCTATTAGATAGTACAATCCTTCCTGTAGAACCCACACCGCAGGGAACTTCGTTAAACATTGTATCGATAAGTTTTTTTATTCGAGGTTTAACATCTTGAAGTGAAAGGTTAGTGCGCA
>JAUXEQ010000231.1 GCA_030620455.1 bacterium
AATCGATTGCTTCAAACCCAAACGCGAGAAATACAACACCCCATGGATTCTTTGAATATCTTAATGCAGCACATTCCTCAGTTCCTACTTTGCCGTAATAAAAGAAAGGAATAGCCCCAGCGATAGGTTGAATCACATTCATGCGACCCATGTTATTAGCACCATCACAATCGTTAACGGGGAAATTAAATCCATCTGATATATAATCCCTAGAAACCCCATGAATGTACATAATGCCACTGGTATCGTATAGGGTTGCAGAATCCTTGAGCGCTCGTGAAGAGGAACTTGAGCGAAGGATATGTTCTACAAATTCGAAGTCGGTGTATCGACCGTCCAAGCATAGATCGCGTACAATTCTACTTCCAGTTATGAAAAGTTTACCACCACCTTGAAGAAACTTAGTTAGAGAGGATCGGTCAGCACTACCAAGTGTAGAAGTATTATTAGCAGTATACCAGATAACGTTTTCAAAATTCTCTATTACAGGATAGATTGTTTGTCTATAAGGCACCCAAGCTGTTCTATAATAGAAATACTGATGTCCTAAAGATTCCATTGCTTCAAAATAATATTTTTCGTATCCTCGATTGTAATAGTCGTCATTAACAATTATATAACTGTCACCAGTAGTTGCAGCGAGTTGGTATGCGAATGTGTCTGAAGCATTATCAGCGGTATAGAGAAACCTAAACTTTGCTGTTCCCAAACCTGCAGGATTAGTGAAAATGCTGAATTTTAACGTATCTATGTCTCTAAATCCCAAGTTAAAATTTGAGCTGCTTGTGAAAGTACTCCCTTTATATTCTATTTCATAATCCCATGCAGCAGGGAAAGCATCTACAGTTAGATTTATACGTAAAGTCTCTTCATTAGCACCGTAATTGAAAACAACATGCTTGAATGTTAATGTATCTCCTGCAGATCCTACGAGATTAGTGCTGGAAATATTTTTTACATATAACATATATTCAGGTAAAGGAAATGGGATGTGTAGGGATTCAAAAATTTCCCGACCTTCAGTAATATGCGTGCGATCTATCCAAAGTGCTAACATGCAATTAGGTGGGTACCATGCGTAACTTCTAGAATATGCAATTGTATAGATTGTATCTAAAGTATCTGATGGAATAACAAGTTCTCCTAAACCAATAGGGAAAATATCCCGAACAACCCAATCGTATTCTTTAGAGCTAAGTATAACATCATCTTCTAATATTGCAACGAACAGTCTTAGGAATGTATGAATATAAAGGGGGTCCTTAAGAGCAACACCCACATAAATTGTATCTTCAGTAATATGATCAACTCGAAGAGTGATTTTACTTTCTTCAGCGCCGATTCTGCCTTTAAGCGAGTCCCGTAAATCGGTTATTTCCGCTGTTCCCTGAAATTCTAATTGGGCATCGATTCCACCCCAAGGAGTGTTTACAGAGTCGTCACTGGAATCGAATACAAAGTAAGCCATTTTAACATACGTATTCATAGCATCAGTCATTTCCCATCTACTATATAGAAAAAGCAAAGGTGTAGTACTGTCTGCGACAGTAGAAAATGAATCTCTAACAAATTCAGCCCATGCATCCGAATCAGCACCAGAGGTTCTGACAATAATTTCTGCCATAGGTATTCTGGGTTTTGCGAGAACCACTGAAAGCATTGTTAAAAGGATTAAGACAAAAATGAATTTTCTCATGATATCCTCCAATGAATTAATATTATTGTAAAAGGGTTATCTTTTTTGTTAATGTTCTCTTTTCCGATGACAGGCTAACTAAATATATGCCAGAAGGCATATTTAAGGCATTCCATCTAAATTTTCCGATTCCGCTAATAATTACATTTTCTACAACTTTTCCGGTTAAGTCTAATATCTGTAATGAGCCTGTGCCAATCATAGAATAAGAGATCTCGCAAACAGAATTGAACGGATTAGGTGCGATATCGAGAGAAATTCTTTCGGGAACTACTATTTCAGATTCGGTTATTCCTGAACCGGTTCTAAGCCAGTATAAAATTCTAGCCATAACTGTATCTCGGTCTTCTTGATTGTCGATAGCTTCAAACGGGAAAGCGAAATAAACTAATCGACCATAAGCTGTGCCATCTTCTTGGTAGCAAAGAGCCGCGCAAGTGAGAGGTTCGGTTGAATCTGGTACATAATAGAAGATTGGATGAGCACCCCAACCTCTTGCAGGTGTCAGAACTTCACATCTCCATGCATTATTTGCACCATCACCACCAAATAAGTTTAATGTAAGACCGAGTGTAATCTCATCAAATACTCCTCTCACGGAGTGATACCCCTCAATTTGGTAGAGTTCATCACTGTGTGTGCCAGCTTTTAGAACTTTCTGAAAGAAAAGAGTATCTTTATAGGAGGGGTCATAAACTAAATTACGTCCAATTCTTCCGCCAGTTAACCAGAAATGCCCACCGGTCCTGAGATAATTTTTAATAGCGTATTTATCGCTTTCCAGTAATGTCCCACTACTTGAGCTACCTGTACCCCAGATTACAGTTTGAAATCTGTCAAGCTGTTCTGGCTCCATATATAAATAGCTTCGAGGATGGCGAAGAAAACTGTTTTCATAGCCAAGATTATTGAATGATTGAGTATAATACCATGAATATGAACCATCCTCCACATAAAGGATTTCCCCACCGGTTCCTACAGTGAAGGCTCCTAATCTTTCTCTACCACCTATTAGTGAGTTTGCAATTAGGTCGATATTCATAATTCCTAAAGTGTCAGGATCTGTTTTTACTTTAATTCTGAAAACAGTATCAGTCATGGCATCCATTATGATTTTGGAATGGTCTTCGAAACAGCTATCACCATGGCAAATATCAACCGTCCAACCAGTGATTGCATCGAAGTCGATTGACAAGTCTAGTGTATCCAAATTCAAACCGATATTGTAAAGGTTGAGATAAAATGTGATTTCCTCTCCTGGTTTGGCTAAAAGCGACCTATAACCTGGAAGTATCATAGCATAAAAATAATTGGCTGCGGGTAGTGCTCCATGGCAGGCTTGTATGATCTCTGAATTTGTTGAATCAGTGATTGTTATTGCGAGTTCTAATTCCACTTGATCCCAGGTATGAATTCTTTCATAGGATAGGTGAATATCTATAGTTGTATCGGGTGCAATTGTAAATTTATAACCATAAGAAGAAGGGAAAACATCTCTTCCTATATGACTATATCCATCAGTAGGAGAGCCAGAAAGATTCATATGATTTTCCAGAATGAAGGCATGCAAGTAAAATGGATCAGCTCCAACTGTATTATCAGATGTTACTTTTATAAAAATTGAATCGTCTGTTGTACCTTCTAATTTAACGAGAAGTGGTGAAGTCTTTCCGAATGAGGCATTAAGTGTATCCCAGAGAGGAGGTGGGGGTGTA
>JAUXEQ010000194.1 GCA_030620455.1 bacterium
GATGAACAATTACCTGTTCTACTCAAGAATGTGTCAGCTTAGCGTTACTTTCCGGGTTCTGTTTTTTCGAGTTGGTCGATTCGCTTCTGGATTTCCTCGAGTTCCGCTTTCATTTGTTTAGCCATGTAAACAAGTTCCTCCTTCTCATCTACAGGCGTCGGGTTAACATACTCTTGTGAGGGAAAACCTCTTGCCCATAGCGGCAAACCAGTAGCATAGAACCGATTTCTATATCCGAAACCACCTCCACCTCTACCTCTACCTCGCCCGAAATACCCAGCTCTTCCCATACCTCGTCCATACGGAGCGTTCATGTATCCGGGAGCATTATAACCAGTGCAATAACCCATAGCACGACCTGTCATAGGTCCAGCACCCATAGGTCCTGTTCTGTCTCCACCTGGCATTTTTATACCTCCTTTGTAAAGTTCTTCTTTTACCTTATTAAACAACGACTCGACTTACCTTTTTTTTGAAAAAATACCTCTTGCCCATCGAGATAAGCCTGTGGCATGAAACCAATTTCTAAATCCTAAACCACCTCTGCCTAAACCACCTCTGCCGCCTCGACCGGAAACCCTCGATCCACGAATACCCCGTCCATTCGGAACATTTTGGAATCCTGGAGCATCATTACCTGTGCAATAACCTTGCCCACGACCTGTCTTAGGTCCAGCACCCGAAGGTCCTGTTCTGTCTCCACGTGGCATTTTTATACCTCCTTTGCTTTGTTTAATTCAACGATTGTTTATTTCTGAAGTTTTAAAAAACATATCGTTTATTACATTTATAAATCGATTCTTTCATTCCATTTTCTTATATTCAATAAAAGTTATACACTTGTTAAAATTAACGTTCCGCATCATCTCTCCCATGCATACCACCGCCATGAAATTGTCTGCCATGACGGTATCGATGCCCAAATTCCTCGCATATAACCTCAATAGGATGTTCGTTGGCGAATATAACGCCTCTATCGGTAACAATAGCCTCGACAATTGCTCGGTGTGCCTCCTTGAGTATTCGTCCGAACGTTTGCCGAGAGACCTCCATTCTCACGGCAGCCTGCTCCTGATCCAAACCGTCCAAATCGTGAAGTCTTATAGCTTCAAGATGGTCTAAACCTAAGGTAATCGGCGATCCTGCAGAAGGCTTTATCGGTGCAAAACCCGTTATCATGCCCATACATCGCACTCTTCTATGTTTTCTTGGCCTTGTCATATATCCCTATTATTTATGAATTATTAAATCCAAATTTTTGGTTTCTATCGATAGCTCACTGAAATATCTTCCCCAATTTCCATCTCCTATATACATTCATTCAAGCATTCCAATTATGCTCAGGTTTTACTTTATTTCCTGAGTTATTAGCATATGCCCATAACTATAATTAAATGGCAAGGAATATTTTGTCAAGTGGAAAATTTGAGAGAATTGTTTTACGTTATATAAAGGGTTTTCAATTGCGAAATGGTTTTATCGGTATTTAAGATTTATGCATTATTTTTTTGGATAAGTTATTTATATACATCTCCACGAACATCAGCTTTATAGATTAAAATTATTTCTTCATCGGGAATGATTGTGTATAAAATTCTGTATTTGCCCCAACGAAAACGGTAATCATTGTCATAACCTCGTAATTTCTTTATATCTAAACCTTTGTGATATGGGTTCTGAGCAATGAGTGAGAATTTTTCTTCGAGTTTTGAAATATAACCTGAGGGTAAATTTTTAAGGAATTTGGCTACTTGTGTGGAGATTTTTATTCTATAACTCATTACTGGAATTTCTGAAATCTTCCCAATCTATTGCATCACCAGCACGCAGCTCTTTAAGAGCCTTTTCGCGTGCTAAAATATCGTCTCTCGATGGTTTTACAAGAATGAATTTTCCTATCGCTTCCTCAACTGCATGCTGAATAAGCTCATAAAGCCTTTTTTCGTCAATTGTGATTTTCATAATTCGATTCTATTTAAAATCTCCTTTTCAATAGAAATATATATACTCTATATCTCCTGTCAAGTTGTTAGTATTATAATTTCTTGTTCGAATTACACATATGGCTTTTAAATTTGAAATGTTTATCAACGGTTTAAGAATCGATGTTTAAACAATTTATAAAAGACAATTATACTTGCGCATTCCGATATCCTTGACTGTTCTGAAACTAACGTTATCTTGATAAAACAAAGAATCAAAAGGAGATTATAATGAATTCATTCAGTGTTCTCGATGATAAAATAGTCGATAAATCAGCGATTTGTGGGATAATAGGTCTTGGATATGTAGGATTGCCGTTGTCTATGGTGCTCTGCGACGCTGGTTTCGTTATCAAGGGTTACGATGTCAGCAAAGCTAAGGTGGAGTCGTTAAACTCTGGTTACTCGGACGTGGATGATGTTCACTCAGAAAAAGTTAAAAAGCATTTGCAGGCTGGCAGATTCTCAGCGACCACCGATTCTTCCGTTCTGAAGGATGTGGATATTGCAATTATCTGCGTACCGACACCACTTTCTAGGTTTAAAGACCCGGATATGAGTTATGTAAACGATGCAGTGAAAAAGATCATTGCAAACATTCATTCCGAAATGCTCGTTATTCTCGAGAGCACAACTTATCCCGGAACAACAGAGGACCTTATTGCGCAACCTATCGAGCAAAAGGGATATACTATTGGTAAGGACATCTTTGTTGCGTTTTCTCCGGAGAGAGTCGATCCGGGTAACATTAGATGGCATACCGGCAACACACCCAAAGTTGTGGGTGGAATGACTGAGAAATGCACTCGGATTGCAGTAGATTTCTATACCACGTTTTTAGAGCAAGTTGTGCCGGTCTCGTCGACGGCGGCTGCGGAGATGGTCAAGCTACTCGAGAACACTTTCCGATCGGTAAACATCGCGCTTGTGAATGAGATGGCGAAAATCTGCGATAAATTGGGACTCGATGTCTGGGAGATAACAAAGGCTGCAGCTACCAAACCGTTTGGGTTTATGAAATTTAATCCCGGTCCGGGTGTTGGTGGGCACTGCATCCCAATCGATCCGCACTATCTGTCGTGGAAGCTTAAATCGTTGAATTTTTACGCACATTTTATCGAGCTTGCAGGTGAGGTTAACTACAATATGCCGAATTACGTGCTCGAGGGAATTATGCGGCATATGAACAATCACGGTCGAGTGCTTAATGACGCAGATGTATTATTTCTTGGCGTTGCATATAAAAAGGATATCTCCGATGTCCGAGAATCTCCGGTGTTGGATTTGATAAAACTTGTTTTGGATTACGGCGCTAACGTTATCTACAACGACCCGTATGTCCCGAAGCTCAGAATGGGAAACGATTACATACAGTCGGTCGAGTTAAGCGAGGAACTGCTCGAGAATATGGATCTCGTAGTTATTACAACCGATCACTCAATGTACGATTACAAATGGCTTGCCGAGCATTCCCGCCTGATATTCGATACTCGCAATGCAATGCACGACATCCTCGATTACGATGCTAAAATTGCCAGCTTAGGAGTGAATAAGAGGTGAAACAAGATTAGGTTAGAAAGTTATTCTGGCTGAAAAAACAGCTGGTAAGCACTTGCAGGAAACGTATATTATTGATAGTAGTGAGTGGATAATGGAGATATATGTGATGTGGGGGGATGTGAGAAGGATTTGGGGGAAATGCCATGCTTAAGAGAAGGATTGGATACAATGTCAACTAATATAAAAATAGGAAGTCCAGAATGGGCACGATTTGAAAATTGGCTTCACAATATTCTGGGAAAGTATAATGACTGGACAGTCGTTGCAGAACTTGAAAGCAATTCTAACGAAAGGGATGAGCCTTTCACAGAGCATAGAGCAACTTTGTCTTATCTTACAAGAAATAAAAAAGAAACAGTAATAAAAGCATTAGAGTATGATGGATGGGACGTTCAACGTGACCAAGGAAATGGTTACATCGATGATACCGACGATGGAATCATATTTCACGAAGATTTAGGAAACGATTCA
>JAUXEQ010000142.1 GCA_030620455.1 bacterium
GCATTCCGTGATTATATGGACAGAAAACAATATGGACAGGAAACAATGTGGCAAACAATGTTTCGACGTAAGGGAAAATGGGTTAATCAATTTGGCACACATATGCGTATGGGTTTCTGGGGATTTTTCAGAAAGCAATGGCTCAATCCCACAAAGATTCCTCTCGCTGTTACTCTCAATGGGTGGATATTTTTTATATTTGCCTTAATAGGGCTTACATATTCGATATATAAGAAACCTAAATGGGGATTATTGTTGTTTTTAGCAACACTGATTTCAACTTTAGGCTTAATAATCTATCTAAACTTTTCCGACGGAAGCTCATGGATGCATATGGAGGTTCGTGATCGAGACTATTTCTACACTCCAGGATTTATGATGATGGGAGGTCTGATAGGCTTAGGATTTGCATCTATAATGTCTCTCATTTACAGAAACAAACTTGAGCTAAAACAATTTCTGCGACGACTTGGACCGGTGACTTTCTTCTCGATAGCGGGTGCATCGATAATACTTCTAGCCCTGACAAAGTCCAGTCAACCATATTTTATCGGCGTTGCTGCATTATGTATATTTCTCGGCTTTATTTTTGAAACTCTGAAAATACCTGAGAAAAATGAAACTCGATCTAAAAAACTTTCAACTGGTGAAAATGTCCTAATCATAATAATAGCCATTTTAGCTCTTGGGATTCCTTCGATTGGTGTTGCTTCTTACTGGTTTATCAACAACCGAAGTAGGAACCATATTCCTTTCGATTATGCATATAACATTTTACAATCTTGCGACGAAAATGCTATTCTATATACAAATGGGGATAATGATACATTTCCACTATGGTTCCTTCAAGCAGTCGAGAAAGTGCGCACTGATGTTAAGATTGCCAATTTATCTCTCATTAACACTAACTGGTATATAAAACAGCTTAAAAATAATATGGGTGTTCACATAACACTTTCTGATGAACAGATCGATAGATTAAGACCGTATCCTCACCCTTTAACTGGCGGTCTGGTCAGGATCCAAGACATTATGGTTCGTCATATTTTCGAAACGGCCAATGTGGTTGTTAGTATTACTCAGATAAATGCAGATTCTGCTGAAACAACTTACGAATTTGATCCACCTATATATTTCGCTGTAACCGTATCCGATGATAATAAGAAGGAATATAATAAATATCTATCCATGGAAGGATTAGTTTATAAGGTGACAACAGAACCATTGGGTAAACGTGTTAATGCAGAACGAATGAAACATAACATATTCGACGTTTACAGATTCACTGGTTTAAAGGATTCAACTATTTATAAAGATGAGAACTCAACAAAATTACTTCAGAATTACACCACAGGTTTTATAACTCTTGCAATGGAATACCAAAAGGCCAATGATACAATTCAAGCTCTTAATGCTATCGATAGAATGTTTAAAGTTATACCCTATGAATGGAGAGGAACTTCATTCGCTGGCAGCATTTATGGTTGGTCGGGTCAATGGGATAAAGTGGATTCATTATTTGAGTTCGGTTATGAAAAATTTAAAACTGCAAAAGAAGAAGTTGACAGTGAATCTGTAACTTTCTTCAGAGTTTACTACGAAACGTATATGAGAAATCATCAATTCTCCAAGGTTAAAGAAGTAATTCATAAAGGTCTTGAAATATTTCCAGACTCAAAAACCACACTGGTAATGGGGATTCAATATCACTTCTACATAAACGATGAAGCTGGTCTCTTACAACTTCTAACTGACTGGTTAATCAGACATCCTGACGACAAGGAAATACAGTCCTTATTACAATATGTAAAAGTCGGAGGACTTGACGCCTTAAGACAACCGGTACCTGAACCTGAAAAACCAACCAGTTTATTGCAATAATGAAAGTTTATTTCACCAAAATGAGCGGTTCTGGCAATGATTTTATTATAATCGATAATCGCTCTGGCAAATATAACAATATTATTAAATCATCTCTTATAAAATTTCTATGCAAGCGAAGGATTTCCATTGGTGCTGATGGTGTGATTTTTCTAGAGCATTCAAAAAAAGCCGATGTAAAAATGCATCATTATAATCCGGATGGCTCAAAGCCAGCCATGTGCGGAAACGGAGCCAGATGCATAGCTTATTTCGCTCATATCCAAGGACTTCCGAAAAATCTAACAATAGAAACTAATGATAGTGTAATTAATGCTTCGGTTGACGATACATTCGTATCTATTAAAATGCCCGATGCAAAATTTATCGAATATGATATCCCAATCGATGAATTATCTTTGAAGCTTGATACTATTAATACCGGTGTCCCTCACGCTGTCGTAATAGTTGACAGTATAGATTCAATTCCCATCAAGCTGTGGGGTGAAATCATTAGATATCATGAAAAGTTTGCCCCAAATGGCACAAATGTCGATTTCGTTGAAATTATTGGTGACAATTCTATACAAATCAGAACATATGAGCGAGGTGTAGAAGACGAGACTTTAGCATGCGGAACTGGTGCTGTTGCATGTGCTATTGTTGCAACAAGAAGAAAATTAGTCGAACCACCAGTTGAAATAATTGTTAGACTCCCTGACATTCTTAATGTCGATTTTGATATAAATTTCCCTTATATAAAGAACATAGTTTTATCAGGTAATGTTATTGAAAGTTTTAGAGGAACAGTTGAATTTGAAACAGAAATTCTTTCATAAATGCAACAACAATTAAATTGGTTACTCTCTGAATGCAAATTTCATAGGAGGAGAAATGAAGAAATATAATGCTATGTTAGTTATAATTCTTATTTTTTCATTCATTCACGCTGAAAACAATGTCAAAATAATGGAGTATTATTACCAAAAAGGTTCATTAAGCTCAAAACTCATTATCGAGAAAATGGAATGGGGCCAAACAATTCAAACAGAAGGTTATCTTGGGTTTAAATCGAAAAAGCTCTATGTGAGAATGGGTGATGAGTTTTATATTTTTAACTCTGGCACTTTATGGACCTGGTCTGAAGGAACTGATCCTGTTGCATATGCCACTGAAGTGGATCTATCAGATTTTAAGGAACTCGGTAAAAAGTTAGGCAAAATATTCAGTATCAACGTTAACCAAGATGAAAATGAAATATTAATACAAGGAATTGCAATCGAAGAGGATCAATGGATACCAAACTTTGAATTCTCTGCTGAGTCGTCAAACAAACTACCTATGTGGCTTAAAATAAAACAGAAGACAGGCACAGAAATAAAAATTACGTTCGTAAATCCTCGATTCAAGAATCCACCCGACTCGATATTTGATATACTGAGATAATCCCAAAAAAAATTATTGTAAATAATCGATTAAGGAAATGAGTCTGTAAAGCTTTCACATTTAAATAAGGTCTTTGGGAATATAGTCGATAGCTCCAAAAACAGCCGTTCTAAAAGCTATAATTAAATCAGTAATTTCTCTTATAGCTCCCTGTCCCCCTTTCTTTCGGCAAACATAGTCTGCTTCTCCTCGTGCCGCTGGATGTGCATCACAAGGAACTGCTGAGAAACCCACTCGCTTCATAATATCTATATCTATAAGGTCATCACCAATAAAGCCTGCGTTTTCATCCTTGAAGCCATTTTCTTCGAGTAGTTGCTCATATGAAGGGATTTTTTTTGGTTGCCCCTGTACGATATAATCAAATTTAAGTTCCTCTGCCCTTCTATAAACAACCTCAGAACGTTTCCCGCTTATAATAGCTGTTTTAATATTTAAGCTCCTTAACACAACTAACCCGAGTCCATCCTTTACATCGAATCGTCTAAAATTTTCTCCGGAAGAGGTTATAAATATTCCACCTTCGCTGAGAACTCCATCCATATCTAAAATGAGTAATTTGAGCCGAAAAATTTTGGGGGCAAGATTCACATAGTTCATAAAAACCTCAATACTTAATAGATTTTCTTACTAATGTTTCAAGATCAGCCTTTTCGTTTTCTTGCAAAACTGATCTTATCCTTGAATTCGCTTCTTTTTTTGTGAAACCAAGGGATAAAAGAACTTCTATTGCCTGTTCAGCATCAGAGCTAAGAGTCTCTTTTCTTTCCTTTTCAACAATTTTACCTCTTAATTCAAGTATCAGTCGTTCCGCCTTTTTCCGTCCTACCCCAGGAAGCTTCATAATTGATTCAATATCCTCAGTATATATAAAATGCTCTAATTCCTCAACTTTTGCTCCTGAGAGTATTCCCATTGCCACTCTCGGACCTATTTGAGACACTTTGATAAGTTTCCGAAACATCGCTCTTTCCCGACAAGATATGAAACCATATAGTTCCATGACATCCTCACGGTGTATTAAGTGCATAAAGAGCAAAAGCTCAGTATCCACGATGGGAAGTTCGTCGAATGTCCTTACTGTGATATTCAGAAAGTAGCCTATTCCATTACAATCCACAATAGCGTTTGTTGGGGTTTTTTCAATTAGTTTTCCATGTAAATATTCAATCATAATTCCTCGAATTATCAACTTATAATAATAACCTTGACCAATGATAATCCAAACAGCAAATTCTCAAATGATTGGAGGCTAAATTGCCTAGATTTTTTATTGAAGGATTGATACTCGGTCTTTCTCTCGGAATCACTTGTGCTGTAACCTGTGGACCAGTTTTTTTGCCATTTATTCTTCGAAAGGAGCAATCTCTTAAGCAATCGTTTATAACTATAGGAAAAATTCTTGCTGGTAGATTCATTGCTAACGGTTTTTTTGGGGCAATTGCTGGATATATTGGTGGTGTAATCCCAGATAGTATCAGAATTCCAATCTCCTCAGGTTCATTTGTAATCTTAGGTGGCTTATTAATTTACTTTGGACTCAAAGGTGAAAGTAAACCGGGAAAATGTACCAAAGGTTTCGCCAGAAGATTCTTA